>NZ_JARVRT010000016.1:0-235083 GCF_030209605.1 Luteibacter sp. ME-Dv--P-043b | reverse complement strand
CCTCTGAGCGAGTTCGGCCGCTTGCGGCCGCTGCTCGAGCGCAGAGGGTGACCGCGCGACGCCTCCGCCCCGCTAACGCGCGAAGAACTCTCTTTGGCGTAATCACCGTCTTCATCCGGAACTAACCCGCGCGGCGCAACACTGTCACGTCATTTCAAGGTGATTGCCCCATGCGCACCCGCTACCGCCGCAGCTTCTGGATCATCGGAGTGGCCGCCGTCGTGTTGATCGCGGCCCGCATTGCCTTGCCCTATGTCGTGCTCAACTACCTCAATCACCGTCTGGCCCATATGGGCGCGTACAGCGGTCGCATCGCGGATATCGACATCCACTTGTGGCGCGGTGCGTATTCCATCGACGAGATGTCCATCACCAAGGTGGACGGCAAGGTGCCGGTGCCGCTGTTCAAGACAGCCCGGGCGGATATCTCGCTGACCTGGAAGGCGCTGGTGCAGGGACACTTCCGCGGCAAGATCGATTTCTTCGACCCGGTGGTCAACTTCGTCGACGGTAAGTCCGAAGGCGAGAAGCAGACCGGCCAGGGCGTAGACTGGCGGGAGCAACTGCACGCGCTGGCACCGTTCCGCTTCGACGAGATCAACGTCTCCAACGGCACCATCACGTTCAACAACTTCGTATCCAGTCCCAAGGTCGACCTGAAGATGACCGACGTCAACGGTCAGGTGACCAATCTCACCAACGTCAAGCGCGAAGGTGGCGACCGCGTGGCGCACATGCACGCCACGGCGAAGGTGCTGGGCGATGCGCCGCTGGAGACCAGCGCGGAGATCGATCCCGTGGAGCGCCTGGGCGATTTCCACTATTCGATCTCGATCCGCAACATCAAGCTGGTCAAGGCGAACAGCCTGGCGCGTGCGTATTCCGGCCTCGATTTCGCCGGTGGCGAAGGCGACTTCGTGATGGAACTGCAGGCCAAGGACCGCAAGCTCACCGGCTATGCCAAGCCGCTGTTCCACGGCCTCAAGCTCTTCAGCTGGAAGCAGGACGTGGAGCAGGACAAGAAGGGACCGCTGAAGCTGGCTTACGAAGCGGCTGCCGAGGGCGTGGCCAAGATCTTCAAGAACCATGCGAAGGACCAGTTCGCGACGCGCGTGTCCATCTCCGGCAACATCGACGACAAGAGCGTATCCACGTCCGATGCCATCGTCGGCATCCTGCGCAACGCCTTCGTCGAGGCCTACAAGCCCAACCTCGAGAACCTGTCCAAACGGCCGGACGACAACTAGCCGACTTGGCACGGCCGGCCAAACGCGCGACAGTGCGGCCCTTGTATCCAGGCAGGCAACATCGCTCATGACCGCTACGCCCCTTCACGTCCTTGTCCTTGCTGCCGGCGAGGGCAAGCGGATGAAGTCCGCTTCCGCCAAGGTGCTGATGCCGCTGGCCGGTCGCCCCCTGCTGGCGCATGTCGTCGCTGCCGCCCGTGCGCTGGATCCGTCGAGCATCCATGTCGTCTACGGCCATAACGGCCAGCAGGTGCGCGACGCGTTCGCCGCCGATACGGCGCTGGGCTGGATCGAGCAGCGTGAGCGCCTCGGTACCGGGCACGCGGTGCGAATCGCGCTGGAGCACCTGGACGCCGCGGGCATCCTTGCAGGGCGTGTGCTGGTGCTCTACGGCGACGTGCCCCTGGTGCGGTCGGAAACGCTCGCGGCGCTGGTCGGCGCGCCCGGCGCCCTGGCCATGCTGGCCACGCGCCTGGCCGATCCGCACGGTTATGGCCGCGTGGTGCTCGACGCCGACGGCCGGGTCACCCAGGTGGTCGAGGAAAAGGATGCCGACACCGCTCAGCGCGCGATCGACCGCGTCAACACGGGGATCGTTGCCGGCGATGCCGCGCGGTTGCTCGGCTGGACGCAGGGCCTCGGCAACGCCAACGCCCAAGGCGAGTACTACCTCACCGATGTCTTCGCCATGGCAGCCCGTCTCGGCATGCCGGCGGCGTGCGTGCCCTGCGATCCCGTCGAGGCGTCCGGTGCCAACGATCCGTGGCAGCTGGCCGGCCTGGAAGCCCTGCATCGCGAACGCGCGGCGCGCGAGCTGGCCCTGGCTGGCGTGCGCCTGGCCGATCCCGCGAGGTTGGACGTGCGCGGCACGGTACGTGCTGGCCGCGACGTGGAGATCGACGTCAACGTGATCCTCGAAGGTGAGGTGGTGCTCGGCGACGACGTCCGCATCGGCCCGTTCACGCGGCTGCGCAACGTCACGCTGGCGGCGGGCACGGTGGTGCTGGCGCACGGCGACCTCGACGGCGTGGTGACGCACGGTCCGTGCACCATCGGTCCATTCGCGCGCCTGAGACCGGGCACGGACCTGGCGGCCGGGGTGCATATCGGCAACTTCGTGGAGACCAAGAACGCGAAGATCGGCACGGGCTCCAAGGCCAATCACCTCAGTTACCTTGGCGACACCGTCATCGGCAGCGGCGTGAATATCGGCGCGGGCACGATCACCTGCAACTACGACGGCGTGAACAAGAGCCGCACCACCATCGAGGACGGGGTGTTCGTCGGCTCCAACAGCGCCCTGGTGGCGCCGGTGACGCTGCACGAGGGAGCGACGATCGGCGCCGGTTCCGTGATCACGAAGGACGCGCCGGCGAACACCCTGACGATCTCCCGCGCGCGGCAGACGGCCATCGAAGGCTGGGCACGGCCCACCAAGCGGTCCTGAGCGAAGGGGCGGCGCCGCACGCCGCCCCTTCGTCATCAAGCGTGGCGGTAACGCCAGCCGTCGATCTCCACCAGCAGCTCGGCACGGCAGATATCGCCGTGCACCAGCAGCAGCGGTGCGCCGGGCAGGCGTCGCGCGGCGAAGGCGCGCACCGCTGCTTCGTCGGCCGGATGCCGCACGTAGACCTTCAGCGGTGCCGACGCGCCGAGACCGGCGGGCATGCCCGCCGAATCCAGCAGGGCGTCGAGGTTGCGCAAGGTCTCCGCCAGCTGGGCATCGAGGTCGCCCGCATGGGCCGAGGCGTGCCCTACGACGGCAGCCGTGCCGGAGATCGCCAGCACGTCGTCGGCGGGCAGCAGGGTGGCCCGGGCGAAGCTGGGCGGCGTGCGGCCGTACTGGCGCGGGTATTGCCACGCGCTGACCTGGCGAGGGTTTTCCACCCGCGTGCCGGGCCTGTCGGTGGCCAGCAGGTACACCTGGAGCAGGCCGGGATCGTCGTGATGACCGATGGCGGAGGCCGCCGGAAAGCCCTGCGAGAAGGCATCGCCCATGCCACGTATGCGGCCGGTGCAGAAATGCTTGTAGCGCTCGTCGTCGCCGCCGCCCTGGTTGATGGCGCCGAGGTAGTTCCAGATGCGCTGCACGTGGCACTCGTCCGCCTGCCCGACAAAGTCGGATAGCAGCCCATAGGCATAGGCTGCGGCGCCTTCGGGGCCGCCGTGGTCGTTCTCATGGCACTGCACCGCGGCATACAGCCAGCCGCCGCCACGCGACCAGCGCAGGTCGCCCTGGCGGCCGGCCTCCACCGGGACGTCCACCTCCCAGGCTTCCATCGGCGCATCGCCCAGGGGGCTGAGCGCGACCCGCAGCCAGCGCGGATCGTCGCTGTGGCCGGCGTCGGGCCCGAAGCCGAACAGCGCCAGGGTATGCGGGCCCGGCGCGACCGGACCGTGGCGATAGTGCACCCGTGGCGAGGGTGCGGCCGCGAGCGCCGGGCGCTCGCGCATTTCAGTGCCTTGGGGCATCGGATATTCCATAGAACGCGTTTCAGCGCATCATATCGCCCCGCAACGGGCGCGGAACGTGAACGGACAGGCTTGGCGCCTCGAACTGGCGTCGGCGAAGGGCCCAGGGCGCTGTGGTAAACTCCGCGACCGCTGCCATCCGGGGGGAGGCAGGCATATCCAGGATCTGGAAAGACCACATGGCAACGCAAACCGCAGCACAGCACGAACTCGCCGAACTGATCGTCACGAGCCTCAACCTCGAGTCGGTGCAGCCGGCCGACATCGATCCGGATGCGCCGCTGTTCGGTGGCGACCTGGGCCTGGACTCCATCGATGCGCTCGAAATCGCGCTGGCCGTGTCCAAGCAGTACGGCTTCCAGCTGAAGTCCGACAACCCGGACAACCGCACCATTTTCACCAGCCTGCGTACGCTGTCCGATCACATCGAACAGCACCGCGCCGCGGCCTGAGCGTCGTTCCAGTGCGCACGGGATGGGTCGATCCTGCCCCGGCCGCCCACCGGAGATGCCAATGAGCGATGCCGCCGATCCCGCGTCCTGCGTGCGCACCCTGCGCTTCGACGCCAGCCACCCCAGCTTCGCGGGTCACTTCCCGGGGCAGCCCATCGTGGCCGGCGTCCTGCTGATCGAGGCTGCCGCGTCGGCGCTGCTCGCGTGGCGGGGATTGCCCGTGCGCCAGGTGGTCGACGCCAAGTTCCTCGCGCCCCTGCGGCCGGACGAGACGGCTGAGTTGGAGCTTGTCGCGCTCGACAGCGGGCGCTTCCGATTCACGGTGCGTCGCGGCACCGACATCCTCGTGCGCGGCACGCTGGAAGGCGCTGCATGAGCCACTGGCAGCAGCGTGAAGGCGGCGGCGTGGTGGCGATCTGGCTGATCCGGACGGTCGCGCTGGGCTTCGGGCGGCGTGTCGCCCGCCTGCTGCTGTATCCGATCGCCCTGTATTTTTTCCTCCGGCGAGCCGACGAACGCGCCGCCTCGCGTGCCTACCTGACCCGTGTCCTGGGGCGTCCGGTGCGGTCCCGTGACGTGTTCCACCATATCCACCTGTTCGCGGGCACCTTGCTGGACCGCTTGTTCTTCCTCGCCCGTGGCGAGCGCGACTTCCAGGTGGAGACCGAGGGTCTGCAGCACCTCGATCGCTGGATCGACGTGGGCCGCGGCGTCCTGCTCATCGGTTCGCACCAGGGCAGCTTCGAGGCGCTGCGTGCGCTCGGCGCACGGCGTCCCGACGTGCCGTTGCGCGTCGTGCTCGACAAGCAGAAAACCCCGGCACTCACCACGGTGCTCGAAGCGCTGGCGCCCGACGTCGGCGCCGCCGTGATCGACGCATCGCGCGGGGGTGCCTCGGTCGCGCTGGCCATGGCCGAAGGTGCGGCGCAGGGCGCGATGGTGGCCTTGCTGGCCGACCGCGGGCACCGCGATGAAGCCACTCGCAGGGTGCCCTTCCTCGGCACGCCGGCACCGTTCCCGGTGGGTCCGTGGCTGCTGGCCGCGGCACTGAAGATTCCGGTGGTGCTGTGCATGGGCATCTACCTGGGTGGCAACCGCTACCGGCTGATCTTCGAGCCGTTCTCCGACGGCATTGCCGTTCCGCGTGCGCAACGTGCCGCGGCGCTGGACGACATCATCGAGCACTATGTCCGGCGTGTGGAGCATTACGCGCGCACCTACCCGTTCAACTGGTTCAACTTCTACGACTTCTGGCAGGAAGCCGATGCGGCCGCCGGTGCGTCGGTGGCCCACGCCTCCGACGATGCCGCGCCTGTCGCTCACACCCCCGTCGCAGATGAAGCCGTGCCCGTCGCCCACGCGCCGGCCGCGTCTGGCCACTCCGTCACCGAGCCTCTTCGATGACCGCCATGCTCGACAGGGCCGACTTCATCGACCTCATCCCGCACGCAGGCGACATGTGCCTGCTCGACGGCGTGTTGGCGTGGGATGCTGCGTCCATCCATGCGGTAAGCACCCGCCACGGCCTCGAGACGCATCCCTTGCGCGGTGAGCGCGGCCTGCACGCGGTGCACCTGGCCGAGTACGGGGCGCAGGCGATGGCCGTGCACGGCGCACTGCTGGCGAAGGCACAGGGTCAGACCGAACCCAAGCCCGGCATGCTGGTCAGCCTGCGCGGCGTGCGACTGGCCGTCGACTGCATCGACACCCTGGCCGGTGCCCTCGACGTGCATGCCACCTGCCTGATCGCTGACGGCGCGGGCGCGCAATACACGTTCCGTATCGCGCACGATGGCGTGGAGATCGCGTCGGGACGAGCGGCGGTGATTCACCCGGGCGGGTGAGTCGCGAATCGCGCACAGCGTGCGCTCCTACAGCGCGATGGTGTAACGCGCACGACGTCCACGATAACCGTGCCCCGTTGTAGGAGCGCACGATGTGCGCGACATCTTTTCGCGATGACCTGCATGCTCACGCACCAGCCCGCACGCACGGCCTCAACACATGTCGCGCACAGCGTGCGCTCCTACGCGGCTTCGACCAGGGTGGGGAACAGTTCGGTGCGGGGGCCGTCGAGGTCGTGCAGGTGCGCGGCATCGTCCAGCACGGACGGATGATCGGCGGCAGCACGTTCCACGATGGCCGCCCCGAGCAGCCGCATCATGTGCACGTTGTCGCGCAGGCGGGCCGTCAGCGCTTCCGTATCGAGGGTGTCGTGCAGCGTGGCGTTCATCTGTGCAAACCATGCCAGCTCGCGCTGGTCGAGCATGGTCCGCGGATTCCGTCGTTCCGATACCGCGTGCCAGCGTTGGAAGAAGGCCTGCATCTCCGTGTTGAGCTGTGACGCGGCGGCCAGTTCCGGCCCCAGCGTGGCGATGAGCGCACTGTCGGCAAGGCGCTTCTGGAACACCAGTTGGCAAAGCACGCCCCAGTAATAGGCGTAATCCCAGATCACCTTGATCGGCAGCACCTCGGGGTCGCCGAACAGGTTGTACTGGCCGCGGTACATCGACAGCGTGTTCTCGTAGAACGAGAAGAACAGACGTTCGTAGAGTCGCGCGTGCGGCGCGAGGGGCTCGCCGCGGCGATCGAGTCCAACCAGTGCGGTGATGTAGGTGTTGGAGATGGCGATGAAATCGCTGCCGGGCGAATAGAACGGATCGAGGAAGGCGCCGGCTTCCCCGGTGAGCGCCCAGCGATCGGAGGAATACATGCGCGAGCAGCTATAGGAGAAGTTCCGGAAGAAGGCGAAGTCGAGCAGCTTGTCGCGTCGCTTTTCCACCTCTCGCGCCACCAGCGGCTGGTGCTCGTGCATCCAGGCGAGCGCACGGTCGAAATCGCGCATGCCCTCGATCGGATGCATGGTGGCATCCGCTACGATGCCGACGGAATGCGCGCCGGACGACAGCGGGATCAACCACAGCCAGTAACCCGGACCGCACAAATGGTTGGTCGAGCGCCAGCGCTCCGCGGGATCGCAACGCGCCTGCCATTCGGCGTCGCCGCACCAGTCGTCGATGGCCAGGCGGTCGTCGATGCGGAACCAGACCGCGTTGGCGTGATGCCCGTTGTCGCGCGTGAGTTCCAGCTTGCGGCGGATCATGCCTGCGCGGCCCGAGGCATCGAGCAGCCAGCGGGCCTCCGCCACATGGTCTTCGTCCTGGTGCCGGAAGCGCACGGTGTGCGGCTCGTCGGACGGGCCGATCTCGAAGCCGCGCACGACGGCGCCCGCGAGGAACACGATGCCGCGACGGGTCGCTTCCTCGGCGAGGAAGTTCTCCAGGATGCCGCGGTCGATCTGGTAGCTCGGCGTCGGCAACACGGCGCGAACGCCCAGTTCCACCACGTCGGCGAGGTCGTCGCGCCCCTCGGAGAAGAAGAAGCGGAAGCCGAACTTGCGAATGTGTTCGGATTCCAGGTGCTCACGCAGGCCCAGCGTTTCCGCGAAGTAGTGCGCGGCGATCTCCACCGTGGACTCGCCCACCTTGTGTGCCGCCACCGGCAACGGATGCACGTTGCGTTCGAGCACCACGATGCGCATGTCGGGGTATTCGCCCTTCAGTTGCAGGGCCAGCGTCAGGCCGGCAAGGCCTCCACCGAGGATGATTGCGTCATGTGTCGTGCGATCCATCGTGGTGGCCTCTCGAGCGATGCGGTGGTGCGGGGGATCAATGCGAAGGGTGCGCGGCGCTGCCGGCATCGACCACGACGGGGTGGGCGCGTGACGAGCGGTAGCAGGCCATGACATTGCCGTAGTGGAAGATGCGCCCGATCGTGTAGACCGTGATACGGGTGACGTCGCGTACGGGCTGGAAATGGCTGAGCCGGAACTCGCCTTCGTAACGCGAAGCGATCGGCACGGAGACGACGCCAATGCCGCGTTCGCGGCAGGCGGTGATCAGCAGCGCGGCCTCGAAGACGAAATGCTCCGCCGGCAGGTCAACCAGTTCGATGGCGGCACGTGGGTAGAGCCGCTGGCCGCTCTGCGTGTCGGCCACCGGTCGGCCGCAGGCCCACGAGATGCCCCAGTCGGCCACGGCATTGGCCCGGCGGCGACCCGGCGGTTGCTGGTCGCGCGCGAGCAGCCGCGCGCCGATCACGATGCTGCCCGGATAACGCCGGTTGGCCTCGAGGATCGCCGGAATGTCGGACGCGCGATGCTGCCCGTCACCGTCCATCGTGATCACGTTGTCGATGCCCTGCCTGAGCGCTTCGCGAAACCCGGTACGCAACGCTTCGCCCTTGCCCCGCCGTGTGTCGTGGCGGAGCAGGGTGACCGGCAGCGCACCGACGATATCCGGGGTGCGATCGTCCGATCCGTCGTCGACGACGATGACAGGCAGGCCCAGTTCCAGGGCCTCGCCGACGACGCGAGCAATGGCGCGTTCCTCGTTGAGGCAGGGAATGAGGATGCAGAAGCGTTCACCAGCCGCGGTCATGCCGAGATCTCCAGATCGATATGCAGGTCAAGCCCCTGGGCGGCCGCCACTCGCAGGGCGGTGGGGCGGCCATGGGCCAGGGCGCGCAGCAGCGGCAGCGCCAGGGCGGAAGGATTGCTCGCCGCTACTGCATCCATCCATGGATCGCCCGAGGGCTCATGGGCGCTGTTGCCCACGGTGGGCATCAGGTCGAGCCGCATGGCGGAACGGTCTTCATGGGGCGACAGCACCAGTGCGCAGGCGAAGGGCCCGGTGCTGCTGGTCATCTCGCCTAGCGGCCCGGTGCCGGCGATGTCGTAGCTGGCGAGCAGCACGCTCCGGTCGTCCGCGACCGCCAGCGTGGCGGCTTCGAGCAGGCCGGCACCGAACGTAGCCTCACCGCCCGTTATCGCGCTGGAGCTGGCATGGCAGTGCGTGGCGATGGTCCAGTAACCGGCCGGGGCGTTGTGCACCGAGTTGTGGAATTTCGTCGGCGACAGTTCGGTCGGTGCGCTGGCCAGGGTGGTGCACATGTAGTCCGTGATGGCCTGGTCACCGTGCGCGGAAGCGAACACGCAGGGCAGCGAGGCGGCATCGTAGCCGCTCATCTGCACGGCCTGTCCGGCGGCGGCGGCGGCAAGCAGCACGCTTTCCGGCGCACGCCGGCGTTCGTTGGGCGGCAGGACGTCCGCCGTGGGACGCGTCGTGGCCGTTTCGGGCGCGGCACCGTCGTTGACGACGGCGAGGAAGCTCGTCCAGTTCGCCACGCCGGGTGCCCACAGGCCGACGCCCTTGACCCATACGGTCAGCGCCGCGCTCATGCCGGTTCTCCGGCGCGTGCGAATGCCAGGCATGCGTTGTTACCACCGAAGCCGAAGGAATTGCTCAGGGCGAAGCGGATATCGGAGGTCTCCCGCTGCCAGGCCATCTGCGGACCGCACAGCGGGTCCGGCACGCTCGCGCCGAGGTTGGCCGGCACGACGCCGTCGCGCATCGCGAGCAGGGTCAATGCGGCTTCGAGGATGCCGGCGGCACCCAGGGTGTGTCCGGTAAAGCCCTTGGTCGAACTGGCGCGCGTCGTGGCGGGGAAGCGGCGCGCTACCAGCGCGGCCTCGACTTCGTCGTTCTTCTGGCTGGCGGTGCCGTGCAGGTTGATGTAATCCACCTTCGTCGCCACGAGGCCGGCGCGGGTCAAGGCGTCGTCGAGGGCCAGTTCGGCGCCCAGGCCTTCGGGATGGGGCGTGGACATGTGGTGGGCATCGCTGGCCTCGCCGTAGCCGATCAACAGCGGCAGGTGCTCACCCTCCACGGCACGTTCCAGCAGGGCGAAGCCGGCGGCCTCGCCGATCGAGATGCCGGCGCGCTCCGCGTCGAACGGCTGGCACGGCGACGCCGAGACAAGTTCCAGCGAGTTGAAGCCGAACAGCACGCTGTCGCATAGCGTGTCGGTACCGCCGACGACGGCGGCATCGATCAGGCCCAGCCGGATCATCCGCTCCGCGTTGGCGAACACCTTGGCGCTCGACGAGCAGGCCGTGGCGACGGTGAGGCAGGGACCCTCGAGCGCGAACGTGGTGGCGACGAAGCCGGCCAGCGAATGCGGGGTATGCAGCATGGGGCGTCGCAGGTCCGCGGGCATGCGCCCGTCGTCCAGGCGGCGGTAACCCTCTTCGGTCAGGCCGATGCTGGCGGTGGAGGTGCCCAGCAGCACGGCGACGCGGGAGGCGCCATAACGCTCGCGTGCCGCATGCACGGCACCGGCGAAACCATCCTGTTGCAGGGCCAGCCAGGCGAGCCGGTTGTTGCGGCAGTCCCACCCGGCCCATTCGGGTGGGAGGGGTTCGTCTTCGAGGCCGTCGACGCGCCCGATCCAGCACGGTAGCGGCGCGGAACTGAAGTCGTTCGGACGAAGGCCCCCTTGTGACGAGGCGATGGCGGCGGCGTGTGCGTCGAGACCGCGACCCAGCGCGGAGGTCGCCGTGTACGCGCGTATGGCGAGGGGGGGCATGGGATGAGGCATGTGAAGAGCCTATCCTTTTTAGCGCGCAGCGTCGCGTGAACGAGGGTCGCAGGGGCGCCATGTCGTTGCGTCGCGCAGCCCGAGTGGCCAGACTCCGCTGCCTATGGCCGGCTTACTCAAACCCCTCCGCCGCGGCGTCTGGCGCTACCTGAGCGATCGCGACATCCTGGTCGCGGCAGGGGTGACCCTCGTCGTCTTCGTCGGCAGCCTCGGCCTGGTCTACGTGACGCATCTGGTCAACGTGTGGCGCATTGCATGGCGCAGTCCCGTCCTCGGCAACACGCGCCGCGCGCTGCTGATCTTCGGGCGCATGCTGGTCCAGGATCGGCCGGAGGCGGATTTCATCGGTCGCCTGGCACGGGGCCGGGACAACGTGCTGGCCGGCCGGGCCGACCGGGTCCTGCTGCTGGGCGGCAGCAGCGGCGGTTCGATCAGCGAAGCCGAGGCCGGCCGACGCTGGCTGGCCGCGGCCGGCGAGTGGCCCGCGGAGGTCGCCGTGACGCTGGAGCAGCTGTCGATCGATTCCCTCGAAAACCTGCGGCACGCGCGCGAACTCCTGCGCCCCGCTCAGGCGGCGCCGTTGCCTGCGGTCTGGCTGGTCACCAGCCGCTATCACCTGGCCCGCTGTCTGTACCTGGCGCGACGGCTCGGCTTCGATGCCGCGCCCATCGCGGCGGAGCCCCGTCTGGCGCTGTCCGGCCGCTATATCGTGCGGATGCTGATGGAAGCGGGTTACCTGATGTGGATCGACATCGGCATGCGCTGGGCGTCGCTCACCGGCAATCGGCGGATGGCCGCGCGCATTTCCTGATGCGTCACCGTCGCGCGGCCGCGTGCCGCAGCAGGGGCGTCGCCGCGTCTTGCTAAGCTTCGGGGTATCCCTCGTAAAAGGCCCCCCGCACCATGTCCGAACAAGCCGACCTAGCCGAATTGTTCCTGCGCGGGCTGCAGGACCGCATCTGCGCCGCCGTGGAAGCCATCGACGGCACCGCGCGGTTCGAGGAAGACGCGTGGACGCGCCCCGCCGGCGGCGGTGGCCGCACCCGCGTGCTGCGCGACGGCGCGGTGTTCGAGCAGGCGGGAGTGAACTTCTCGCGCGTCTCCGGCTCGCAGCTGCCGCCCAGCGCGACGGCGCATCGGCCCGACCTGGTCGGTGGCAGTTTCGTCGCCACGGGCGTGTCGCTGGTGCTTCACCCGCGTAACCCGTATATCCCGACCACCCATGCCAACGTCCGCTATTTCGAGGCATCGAAGGAAGGCGCGGAGCCGGTCTGGTGGTTCGGCGGCGGTTTCGACCTCACGCCGTTCTACCCGTTCGACGAAGACGTGCGTCACTGGCATCGCACGGCAAGGGACCTGTGCGCACCCTACGGCGACGATGTCTACGCGCGTTACAAACAATGGTGCGACGAGTATTTCTACCTGAAGCACCGGAGCGAGACGCGTGGCGTGGGCGGCCTGTTCTACGACGACGTCAACGAAGGCGGCTTTGCACGCTGCCTGGATTTCACCCGCGATGTCGGCCAGGGTTTCCTCGACGGCTACCTGCCCATCGTCGAACGCCGTCGCGACACGCCCTATGGCGAGCGCGAACGGGAGTTCCAACTCTATCGGCGCGGCCGCTACGTCGAGTTCAACCTGGTCTACGACCGCGGCACCTTGTTCGGCCTGCAATCCGGCGGGCGCACCGAGTCCATCCTGATGAGCCTGCCGCCGCGTGTCCGCTTCGAGTACGGCTACACCCCGGAAGCGGACACCGCCGAGGCCCGGCTGTCCGAATACCTCAAGCCGCGCGACTGGATCTGAGTCCGCGGTTCGGGTTACGGCGCGCTGCCCGAGAACGATTGCGGCGTCGCGCCCTCGATCTTGCCGACCTTGGCCGAGGCACTGACATAAAGGTTGACCTCGTGCTCGAAGGTCAGCGGACCCTGGACCACGGCATGGGGCCCGATCACGATCGTCGGGATCTTGTCGTTGCTGCTGTGCCAGCCCATCCTCGGCTTCTTCACCAGGATCCCGCCTTCGACCTTCGCGCCGCCGTCCAGCGTGATATCCGCATTGACGGTCTCGATGCCGCCGCCGACATGCGCGCCGTCGAGGGAGATCTCGCCGTTGACGTTGGACAGTTTGCCCTTGACGTCCGCGCCGCGCTCCAGCTGGACCCGGCCGTTCACGGTGTGCAGATCCTCGCTGACGCGGGTTTGCGGATGCAATGACACGGAACCGTTGACCGTGCTGACCTCCGTCGCCGTGGCGCCCTCGGCGAGGTCGATCGAGCCGTTGACCGTGCTGGCCTTTTCCACGGTGGCGCGCGCGCCGATCTTCACCGAGCCGTTCACCGTGTGCACGTCGCCAGCGGTCTGCCCGGCGTCGACCGAGGCGGTGCCATTGATCTTGCTGATGTCGTCGGCGGCCATCGCGGCGCCTGCGCCCGCCACGGAAAAGGCGATGAGGAGGGAAAGAAGGGTACGACGCATGGTGCGGCACTCCGGCAGTGGACTAGGACACCTGAGATGCGCGCGGGCGTCGTAAGGTTTAGCGTGACTTCCGACAGGGATGCCCCACGCGTGTCGAAGTTGACGCCTCGCGGGCGAGGTTCCACCATCGGATTTTTCTTCCCGACGTTGGATGCCATGTACAAGCTTGTCATGATCCGCCACGGCCAGTCGGCCTGGAACCTCGAAAACCGCTTCAGCGGCTGGGCCGATGTCGACCTGAGCGAGCAGGGCGTGGCCGAGGCCCGCGAGGCGGGTCGCCTCCTGAAGGAAGCCGGCTTCACCTTCGACGTGGCGCACACGTCCTATCTCAAGCGCGCCGTGCGCACCCTGTGGCATGCGCAGGACGCGATGGACCTGATGTGGATTCCGGTGGTTACCGACTGGCGCCTCAACGAGCGTCACTACGGTGCGCTGACCGGCCTCAACAAGGCCGAGACGGCGGCGAAGTACGGCAACGACCAGGTCCATGTCTGGCGCCGCAGCTACGACACGCCGCCCCCGGCGCTCGAGGCCGGCGCCATGGCCTTTGCCGACGATGCCCGCTACGAGGGCATCGACGTGCCGCTGACCGAGTGCCTGAAGGACACCGTGGCCCGCGTGCTGCCGTACTGGCACGAGGTGCTGGCCCCGGCGATCAGGGAGGGCCGGAACGTCCTCATGGCCGCCCACGGCAATTCCATGCGCGCTCTGGTGAAGTACTTCGACGGCATCTCCGACGACGATATCGCCGAGCTCAACATCCCCAACGGCATTCCGCTGGTGTACGAGTTCGATGCCGATCTGAAGGCCGTGAAGCACTACTACCTGGGCGACCAGGCCGACATCGAAGCCCGGATGGCCGCGGTGGCCAACCAGGGCAAGGCGAAGTAAGTCGCCCCTTACCTGACATACGTCACCTCGAAACCCTCACATCCGGCCCTGCCGTGGGGCCGGCCCCGGTCGTAAGGTGAGCCCACAGTCCACCCCTGCCGAGGCCATCCCATGCTTGCTCCCGCCGCTATCCCGTTCATCGTCGCCCCGTTAATGGCCTTCGCCGTCTACCGCCGGGTTCGTGGCAGCTTCGGGCGGCAGCCCATCCGGACGAAGCGCATGACCGCCCGCGTGGTCATTTTCGCCCTGGTCGCCTGCTTCGCGATGCTTTCGGGCCTGCAGGATATCCGGCTGGGGGAGGGGGCGTTGGGCGGCATCGTGCTGGGCAGCGCCCTGGCCCTGATCGGGCTGCGGCTGACCCGGTTCGAATCCACGCCGGACGGCGGCGACTTCTACGTCCCCAATCCCTGGATCGGTGCCGCATTGACCGCCTTGCTGGTGGGCCGCATGGCCTGGCGTTTCCTGGTGCTGGCCCCGGTCGTGGAGGGCGCGGTGCCGATGGCGGCCCACACGCCGCCGCCGGGGAACAGCCCGCTGACCATGCTGGTGGTAGGACTGACCCTGGGCTACTACGCGGCGTACTACGCCGGCATCCTGCTGCACCACCGCCGCTTCAAGCGGCTGGCTCCCGCCGTCTGATCGTCAACGACGCCGTCAGAGGGCGTCGTTGTCCAGTTCGCCGGTGCGGATACGCACCACCTGGTCGAGCTGGCTGACGAAGATCTTGCCGTCGCCGATCTTGCCCGTGCGGGCCGCGGCCTGGATCGCCTCGACCACGCGCTCGATCTGGTCGTCGGCCACGGCCACCTCCAGCTTGATCTTGGGCAGGAAGTCGACCACGTACTCGGCACCCCGGTAGAGCTCGGTATGGCCCTTCTGCCGGCCGAAACCCTTGACCTCCGTCACCGTGACGCCCTGGACACCGACCTCGGCGAGGGCCTCGCGGACGTCGTCCAGCTTGAACGGCTTGATGATGGCGACGACCAGCTTCATGTAACACTCCTGAAGGGCACGTCCGGCTACCGGCGCGCAGGCGGTCATTGTGCCATCCGCGATCGGTTATCGTCTGCCCGAGGCATTTTGTAGGGGAAACCCTACACGCCGTGTAGGCGTAGGCCTATAGCGCCTACAAATGAATCACCTAAACTTCTTTCCACGACATCGGGGTGCGCAAGATGGATGTGCAGGGTATCGATCAACTCGCACAGCGGTTGGCATCGTTGGTTCCGCCAGGGTTGGCGCAAGCGCGTGAGGATATGCACGCCAACTTCAAAGATATTCTGGCGCAGGGACTACGCCGCCTCGATCTCGTTACTCGTGAAGAATTCGATGTGCAGAGCCAGGTGCTGGCTCGTACGCGAGAAAAGCTCGACGCTCTGGAAAAGCGCCTCGCCGACCTGGAAGTCAGCGTAGCGCAGCACGGCCAGCCAGGAAGGCCGTAAGGCCCGGGACCGCCCCTGATCCGTCACCCTCACCCCGAGAGCGGTCGGGGGCGGTTATTTTTCCCACGCCGGGCACAAGGAGAGGCTAATGAGCGCCGGATCCCTACAGGATCGCAGACGTTCGCCTCCCACCGGTTTGCGTAACCGGTTACGATATCCCTTGTCATGAGCCTCGCCGTCACCTTATCGCGCGCGCAGGAAGGCGTCACCGCGCCACAGGTCATCGTCGAGGTGCACCTCTCCGGCGGGCTGCCGTCCACCTCCATCGTCGGGCTTCCCGAGGCCGCCGTACGGGAAGCGCGCGATCGCGTCCGCGTGGCCATCCAGAACACCGATTTCGAGTACCCCAGTCGCCGGGTCACCGTGAACCTGGCGCCCGCCGAACTGCCCAAGGACGGCGGCCGGTTCGACCTGGCCATCGCGCTGGGTATCCTCGCCGCGGGCTCGCAGGTGCCGCGGGAACGCCTGGACGACTGCGAATTCCTGGGCGAGCTGGCGCTCTCCGGCGAGTTGCGAGCCGTCCCGGGCATCCTGCCGGCGCTGATCCGGGCCCGGCGCAGCGGTCGTCGCATCGTGGTGCCGCTGGCCAATGCCGCCGAAGCGGCTCTCATCGGCGAGGGCGACGTACTGCTGGCGGGCAGCCTTGCCGAGGTCTGTGCGTGGTTGCGTGGCCAGGCGGAGCTTGTCAGTCCGGCGGCCGCGGATTTCCACGACCAGCCCGCCTGCGGCCCGGATATGCGCGACCTCCGGGGCCAGTACCAGGCACGCCGGGCGCTGGAGATCGCCGCGGCTGGCGGCCACCACATCCTGCTCATCGGTCCGCCGGGCACGGGCAAGACCATGTTGGCCGAACGGCTGCCGGGCATCCTGCCGCCCATGACCGAATCGGAGGCGCTGGAAAGCTGCGCCATACGCTCGTTGTCCGGCGAAGCCATCGATCCGGCCTGCTGGCGCCGGCGGCCTTTCCGGGCACCGCACCACACCGCCTCGGGCGTTGCCCTGGTCGGCGGCGGCTCCAGCCCGCGGCCGGGTGAGATCTCGCTGGCACACAACGGCGTGCTGTTCCTGGACGAGCTGCCCGAATTCAGCCGGCAGGTGCTGGAGGTGCTGCGCGAGCCGCTGGAGTCCGGACAGATCGTCATCTCGCGGGCGGCACGCCAGTCCACGTTCCCCGCCGAGTTCCAGCTCGTCGCCGCCATGAACCCGTGCCCCTGCGGATACTCCGGCGATCCGCTGCATGCCTGCCGTTGCACGCCCGACCAGATCCATCGGTATCGCGGGCGCATCTCCGGTCCGTTGATGGATCGCATCGACCTCTGCGTGGAAGTACCCCGCGTGCCCATTGCCGAGTTCGCGGCCATGCGTGGTCCACGAGACGACGACAGCGCCACCGTGCGTGCGCGCGTGATCAACGCCCGCGAGAAAGCGCTTCTGCGCGCCGGGCAGGCCAACGCGGAATTGAGCGTGGTCAACCTGGAGCGCGACTGCGCCCTGCCATCGGCGGAGCGGGAATGGCTGCAGGAAACCCTGGACACGATGGGTGCGTCGGCGCGGGCGTACCACCGGATTCTGCGCGTGGCGCGGACCATCGCCGATATGGAGGGCGGGGCGGGGTGTGTGGAGCAGTCGCATCTGGCTGAGGCGCTGCATTACCGGCGGTTTTGAAAAAGTCGATCAGGCAGACAGCCATGTCTTATCCATGGCTGGTTTCGCTTATTCCCACGACGCAAGCAGGTATGCTCCGCCGCTTGCTTGCCCGTCGGCATGAGCCGTCGTATCTGATGCTCCAAGGAGAAAACATGCGTCGCATTCACTGGCTTGCCCTCGCCACCCTGGTCATGGTCTCACCGACGTGCTTTGCCGCCAGTTTCGACTGCGCGAAGGCCAGCACACCGACCGAGAAGACGATTTGTGCCGACAGCGTCTTGTCCAGCCTCGATACACGGCTTCAGCAAGCCTATAAGGACGCGATGGCCGCCGCCGCGCCTTCGAGCAAGCCAACGCTCGTCACCGAACAGCGTCACTGGAATCGGTACGTGCGCGACGTATGCACGGATGGCACATGCCTCACGCGTGCCTACGAGGCTCGTATCGCCATGCTGTCCACGAACGACAAGTACATCGCCGATACATCGAAGTGCGACATTCCCGAGGGGAAATCGTGCCGCAGCGTCATCACGATGCGCGATACGGGGGCTCGCGTGGATGCGTTCAACAAGTCGTTGGCGGAGAACAAGAAGCCCGGTCGGATCCTCGGGTGCGACAGGCTTATCGACCTGCCCAGCGGTACGTCCGGTGGCAATCACAGTTATGGTGCCCTCTGTACGCTGCAGACCGGTTCCGCGCGCCAGCGTGTGCGCATCTGCAATGACGAGATGGTCGGCCACTTTGCTCTGGAACCGTCGACCGACGACTCAGCAACAGCCTTGCGTGAGTTTACCAACAGTCAGTGTTTCGGAGGCTGACGAACCCGTTCCATCCACCGATTCATCGAGCATCAGGAGTTACGATCATGACGGACATGACCACCGACCAGCTGCGCACCATGCTGTTCTCCACTGAGAACGGCAATAACGCGTCGGCACTCAATACCTTCAGCTATGCAGGCGGCGACAAGAGTTCTTATTCGTTTGGCATGCTGCAGTTTGATGTACGCACCGACCACGGTGGCGTCCAGGATTTCCTGCGCGAAAACGGGTTTTCGCAGCAGCAGATTCAGGCCCTGTCGCAGCATGGTGGGCTCAGCCAGCAGGAGCTTTCCGGCCTGAACGCCCAGCTCCAGGCGATTCCGCAGGCAAGGCTCGATGCATTCACCAACTCGCAGCTCGATGTGGCCGCCAGTCGCGTCAGCGATGTCGTCGATCGAGTCCAGCAGAAGAACCCCGCCGTGGGTAACGCCATTGCGGCCGACCCGGCGTTGCAGCTGGCCCTTGCCGACTACGACAACCAGTTCACCATCAGCGGCATAGACAACGCAGCGGCGCCGAAGAATTCGATGCTCGCATACCTGGAAGGCAACCCGGTAACGCTTCCAGGCGGAACAGTGCAACTGCATGGCGACACGATCACGCGCGAAGACATCCAGACGTTCATCAACGCGACGCGCTATGGTGTGGACCATCCTACCTCGGTGGCCAATCGCGAAACGCGGCTTGAAAACGCATTGACGGCTATGCACCTCGGCACCGGCCAGAGTCAGCCGCTACCCGGTGCGCCTGCCGCCCCTGGTCCGTCATCGGCAGGGACCGTACGGGACGCTACCCTGCGCGAGGGCATGCACGATGACGCCGACGTCCGTGCCATGCAAACTGCGTTGAGCACGCTAGGCTACAAGGACGCCCAGGGCCGCCCACTGCATGCGGATGGCGACTTCGGGCCGGCAACGCGCCATGCCGTCGAAGCGTTCCAGCGCGATCACGCTCTGTCAGCCGACGGCGTTGCAGGCAAGGACACCCTGGGCGCCTTGGGCGCGGCCAGCGTGCTACGCAGCACGGTAGCGGGCAACGACATGCAGGCCGCCACCATGGACCAACCCGGCCACGCCGGCAACGCGATGTATACGCAGGCCCTGGCGTCGGTCCATCGCGTCGATGAAGCACACGGGCGCACCCCCGACCAGCAAAGTGCGAACTTTGCCGGCTCGCTCGTCGCGAAGGGTCAGGCGGAAGGCTTGAGTCGTATCGACCAGGTGGTTCTGAGTGAGGATGGCACCCGCGCATGGGCCATCCAGGGCGAGCTGAACTCGCCTTTCAGGCGTGTTGCGGAGGTGGAGACAGCGCAGGCAGTCAATACCCCGCTTGCCCGGAGCACACAGGCATTCGAGGAGGCGAATGCGAGGCAAGGCCAGGCGCCGGGGCTTGCCGCTCCGCAAGAGCAGACCGAACAGCAAGCGGTCCGCCAGCCGGCCGTTGCACCGGGCATGTAGGCTGCACCACCTTAAACTTATTTCATGTACTGACCAGTTGACGAATGCCGCGACCGCGCGGATAATTCTGTACCAGGCGGTTCTCTAATGAACTGCTTGCCCCGCTCCGGTGCTGGAACCCCTCCCTCCCCCCGCTCCAGCACCGGGGCCCGGCCTTTATCTTCACCAACGATTCCCTATGCTCTTCTTTAACGGCCCGCCTTCGGCGTTGGCCGTTTTTTCTTTCCAAGGCACAGGGAATCACATGGGACTCGAACTCGGCATCCTGCTGACATTGATGCTTGGCATCGGCTTCCTTTGCCAGTGGGTGGCCTGGCGGGTGCGCCTGCCGGCGATCCTCTTTCTGCTCCTGGCCGGCATCTTGGCCGGACCCGTGACTGGATTGCTCAAGCCGGACAAAGTCATGGGCGACCTTCTCTTCCCCGTGGTGTCGCTGGCGGTGGCCGTGATCCTCTTTGAGGGCAGCCTTACCCTGCGCTTTAGTGAATTGAAGGGCATCGGGAACGCCGTCCGCGGTCTGGTCACCTACGGCGCGGTTATCGCCCTGCTGCTGCTGGCTGCGGCGGCGCACTGGATCGGCGGGCTCAGCTGGGAGCTGGCGCTACTGTTCGGCGCGCTCACCTGCGTCACCGGGCCGACCGTCATCGCGCCCATGCTGCGCACGGTAAGGCCCAATGCGCGCATCGCCAACATCCTGCGGTGGGAGGGCATCGTCATCGACCCGATCGGCGCGCTGTTCGCCGTGCTGGTGTACGAGGCGATCGTGTCGCACCGCGAGGGCCACTCCATCCAGGTCTTCCTCGGCACCATCGCGTGCGGCGCGATCGTGGGTGGCTTGTCGGCGCTGATCCATGGCACGTTGCTGCGGCGCCACTGGATACCCGAGTACCTGCAGAACTTCGGCACACTGGCTGCCGTACTCGCGGCATTCACCCTGTCCAACACGTTCGCGCACGAATCGGGCCTGCTGGCGGTGACGATCATGGGCATCGCGTTGGGCAACATGCGTGATGTGCACATCGACGACATCATGGATTTCAAGGAGCACCTGACCACGCTGCTGGTCTCGATGCTGTTCATCCTGCTGGCGGCGCGACTCGACTGGCCGCTGCCCGACGGCGCGCTGCTGGGTGGCGTGCTGATCTTCTTCGTCGCGCAGCTTTTCATCCGGCCGTTCTCGGTGTTCCTGGCCAGCCTGGGCAGCGGATTGTCGTGGCGCGAACGGGCGCTGATCGCCTGGGTGGCGCCGCGGGGCATCGTCGCGGCGTCGGTGTCGGCTCTGTTCGCCATTCGCCTGGAGAAGGCAGGGATGGCCGGTGCGGACAAGATGGTGCCGCTGGTCTTCCTCATGATCATCGGCACGGTGGTGTTCCAGAGCGCCACGGCCCGTCCGCTGGCGCGCTGGCTGAAGGTCGCTGAGCCGGAGCCGCGCGGCGTGCTCATCTACGGGTCCGACATCGTGGCGCTGGAGATCGCGCGTGCGCTCGCGGCCAACGAGGGCTTGCGCGTGGTCGTGGCCGACGACGACTGGAATGGCATCCGCACGGCGCGCATGGCCGGCCTCTCCACCTTCTTCGGTAACCCTTCGTCGCAGGCGGCGGACCGCAACCTCGACCTGGCGGGCATCGGCCACCTGCTGGCGGTGTCGACGCATCGCGAGCTCAATTCGCTGGCCAGCGTGCATTACCGCGAGGAATTCGGCCGCGACAAGGTGTTCCGCTTGCGCAACCTGTCGATCGAAGAAAGCCATGGCCGCGCCTCCCTCGCCGGCAGCCTGGTCGCCACGGCGCTGTTTGCCGAGGACATGACCCATGCGCGGTTCGCCGAGCTGCTGCACGAGGGGTGGCGGATCAAATCCACACGGCTGACCGAGACCTTCGACTGGCCGCACTTCATCGAGGAATACGGCTCGCGTACCGTGCCGCTGTTCGGCGTGGAAGAAAAGGGTGACCTGCGGATCGCGTCCGGCAAGCACTCGCTTGAGCCTCGCCCCGGCTGGACGGTGATCGCGTTGGTGCCGCCGCCGCGCTGACCCGTTGCTGCGCGCCCCCTCATTCCTCAGGCCGCCGAGGCCGACGCCGGATGAAACTGGTGTTCCTCGGTGGACCCACTCAGCGCCGACAATGAGCTGAGCGATCCCGCGATCACCTGGTTGACCGTGTCGAAGTAACCGGTGCCCACTTCCCGCTGATGGCGGGCAGCCGTATAGCCGTCCTTCTCGGCCGCGAACTCTGCTTCCTGCAGTTCGACGTAGGCGGCCATCTGGCGATCGCGATAGCCGCGCGCCAGCTGGAACATCGAGTGGTTGAGCGCATGGAAGCCGGCCAGGGTGATGAACTGGAACGCATAGCCCAGCTCCCCCAGCTTCTGCTGGAAGGTGGCGATGGTGTCCTCGTCGAGGTTCTTCTTCCAGTTGAAGCTGGGCGAGCAGTTATAGGCCAGCTTCTTGCCGGGGAACTTCGCGTGGATGGCTTCGGCAAAGCGCCGCGCCTCGTCCATGTCCGGCGTGGAGGTCTCGCACCAGAGCAAGTCGGCATAGGGCGCATACGCGAGCCCACGGCTGATCGCCTGGTCGAGGCCCTGCCTGGCTTCGTAGAATCCCTCCACCGTGCGCTTGCCGGTCAGGAACGGCTTGTCGTGGTCGTCCACGTCCGACGTGACCAGCGCGGCACCCATCGCATCGGTGCGCGCCACGATCAGCGTGGGCACGCCGGCCACATCCGCGGCCAGTCGTGCGGCGATCAGTTTCTGTACGGCCTCCTGTGTCGGCACCAGCACCTTGCCACCCATGTGGCCGCACTTCTTGGCGCTGGCCAGCTGGTCCTCGAAGTGCACACCGGCCGCGCCGGCTTCGATCATATGGGTCATCAGCTCATAGGCGTTGAGCACGCCGCCGAAACCCGCCTCGGCATCCGCCACGATCGGCACCAGCCAGTCGATGCCGTGCCTGCCTTCCGCGTGGTGGATCTGGTCCGCGCGTAACAGGGTCTTGTTGATCTTGCGCACCACGTTGGGCACCGAGTCCACTGGATACAGCGACTGGTCCGGATACATCGCGCCAGCCGTGTTGGCATCGGCCGCGACCTGCCAGCCTGACAGGTAGATCGCCTGCAAGCCGGCCTTGACCTGTTGCATGGCCTGGTTGCCCGTGAGCGCGCCCAGCGCGTTGACATAAGGCCGCTCGTGGAGCGCGCGCCAGAGACGTTCGGCGCCGTGGCGCGCCAGCGTGTGTTCCACCTGGATCGTGCCGCGCAGCTTCACCACGTCGTCGGCGGTGTAGGGCCGTTGAATACCCTGCCAGCGATCGTTGTCCGTCCAGTCCAGGGTGATGTGCTCGGCGTTGTGCGTCTTCATCGTTCGGATTCCTTGGAGTTCGGTCAGGCAAGGTGGTCGTAGGCGGGCAGTGTGAGGAAGTCGCGCAACGTGTCGGCATGGGTGAGTGCGCTTATGAGTGCCGCCGCATCGTCGGCACGCGAGGCACCGGGCAGCGTGCTGTCGCGCAGGCGATGGGCGTGCGCGGCCAGCGCGTGATCGAACAGGGCGAAGTCGATGTGCGCATCGTCGCTGAAGGCCAGCGGGCCGTGATGCAGCCACTGCCACAACTGCGCCCGGGCAATTTCCGCCGTGGCGGCGTCTTCCATGAGGTGATGGATGGGCACGCAACCCTGGCCGTCCAGCCATGCCGCGGTATAGTGCAGGCACACTTCCACGTTGTTGTCGAAACCCGTGCGTGTCACGGTGCCGATCGCGGGTGCGATCAGCTGTTCCCTCGACACCGAGACATCATCGCGGGAGACATGCAGCTGGTTCGGCGTGGGCATGTGCGCATCGAAGATCGCCTGCGCCACCGGCACGAGCGCCGGATGCGCGACCCAGGTGCCGTCGTGGCCGGCGGTCACCTCGCGAAGCTTGTCGGCGCGCACCTTGGCCATGGCGGCTTCGTTGGCGTCGTCGTCACCCCGGATCGGAATCTGCGCGGCCATGCCGCCCATCGCGAAGGCGCCACGCCTGTGGCAGGTGCGGATCAGCAACTCCGAATAGGCCTTCAGGAACGGCACGGTCATGGTCACCTGGCCACGGTCCGGCAGCAGGCGGTCGGCATGCGCGCGGAAGGTCTTCAGGTAAGAAAAAATGTAGTCCCAGCGGCCGCAGTTCAGTCCGACGATGCGGCTGCGCAAGGCATGCAGGATTTCGTCCATCTGGAAGGCGGCGGGTAGCGTCTCGATCAGCACGGTGGCCTTCATGGCGCCATGCGGGAGCCCGAGGCGATCCTCGGCGTGGGCCATCACCGATTCCCACAGCGCGGCTTCCTCCATGCTTTGCAGCTTGGGCAGGTAGAAATACGGGCCGCGGTCGCTCTCATGCAGTGTTCGGGCGTTGTGGAACGCGAACAGCCCGAAATCCACCAGCGTGCCGCTGACCACATCGCCATCGACCTCGGCATGGCGTTCGGGCAGGTGCCAGCCGCGCGGCCTGACCATCAGCACGGCGGGATCGTTGCCCACGCGGTACACCTTGCCGTCGGCGCTGGTGAACGCGATGCTGCCGTCCACCGCGTCACGCAGGTTGCGCTGGCCATCCATCTGGTTGGTCCAGGTGGGCGCGCTCGAATCCTCGAAGTCCGCCATGAACACCTTCGCGCCGGAATTGAGCGCGTTGATGATCATCTTCCGTTCCACCGGGCCGGTGATCTCCATCCGGCGATCCTGCAGCACCGCCGGAATGGCCCCGATGCGCCAGTCCCCTTCGCGAATGGCGACCGTGTCCGACCGGAAATCGGGCAGCTCGCCGGCGTCGTAGCGCTGCTGCCGTGCGCTGCGCTCGGCCAGCAGGGCCAGTCGCCTGCCGTCGAAGCGCCGGTGCAGGTCGGCGACGAAGGCGGCGGCTTCCGGGGTCAGGATGTCGTCGTAGGCATTCGCGGCAGGGTCGAACCGTATGCCGCCTCGGCTATCGATCGCGCTTTCGGGAACAGCCATGGGTCGTGCCTCGGGATAGCGGGGGTGGAAGCCACGCTAGTCCTGCGGATACGATGTTGACAAAGCATATGTTTCAAATACATCTATTAACAAAGTTAATGAGAAGTTTAAGCTCATGGTTTGAAAGATAAAATATGACTAAGAAACTGCCGGTACGGTCTAAGAAAAGGAAGGGCAGCGCTCTGGAGGCAGCCTCTTCCCCAGGGATCGATACGCCTGCGCGCTTCTACTACAAGGGCAACCGACTCAAGCAGCTGCGTGCTTTCGTCTATACGATTCGCCTGGGAACGCTGAGTCGCGCCGCCGAGGCCCTGTTCCTGTCGCAGCCCTCGGTGAGCCTCCAGCTCAAGGCGCTGGAGCGCGAACTCGGCATGCCCTTGCTGGAGCGCACCCGTCGCCGCGTCACCCTCACCGACGCGGGGGAAGCGCTCTACGCCATGGCCCGGCCGCTCGTGGAGGGCTTCGAGAACCTCGATCGCGAGTTCCAGGCCAAGACGCGCACCACCCACAGCGGCAAGCTGACCGTGGCCGCAGGATCGTCCACCATCCAGTACCTGCTGCCCGAGCTGGTCAAGGCCTACCGCGAACGCTACCCCTCGGTGCATCTCCAACTGGCCAACGTCACTGGTAAGGACGGCCTGGCCCTGCTACGGGCGGACGAGGCGGATATCGCCATCGGCTCGATGCTGGACGTGCCCAACGACATCGCCTGGGCGCCCGTGTACCACTACGACCCCATGCTGATCATGCCGCCGGACCACCCGCTGGCAGCGAAGCAGGACATCCGACTGGAAGACCTCTCACCCTACGGCCTGATCCTGCCGCCGCAGCGCCTGACCACCTTCCGGTTGGTCGACATGGTGTTCCAGCAGCGCCACGTGCCTTACACGGTGGCGATCGAGGTGGGCGGCTGGGATGTGATCAAGCAGTACGTGGCGATGGGACTCGGTATCTCGATCGTCACCGGCATATGCATCACCGAGGCGGATCGCGAAACGCTCGCCGTGCGCAACCTTCGCCAGTATTTCCCGCAGCGCAGTTATGGCGTGGTGATGCGCAAGGGCAAGTTCCTCAGCCCCGAGGCTCGCGCCTTCATCGATCTCATTCGGCCGGGCCTGCTGACGCACCGGGATTACGACGAATCGGGGCACTCCGGTCGGTGATCAGGCGTAAAGATCGACCAGGTGATTTCTTAGATAATCTGTGAGTTCCGTGAGGCTTTGCGCCGCAGCGATCCCCGCTTCGTATTGGCGGATGGCGAGCGCGTATTTCGCATCGTCCACGCCGCGTATGGTCTTGAGCGCCTCTTTGGTGAGTGCGGTAGGGTCGATGGGAGACCGGTAGTCGACCTGAAATTCGCCGAGCTGCGACCACGCGTCATGAGATAAATAGCCCATGTGGTGAAGCCTTCCCGAAAGGCGACTCAGCTCGACCGGATTGATCGAACGCATGTTGACGGCGGCTAGCTGACGCTTGAGTGCCACCGGAAGGGTTCTCGCGACATCGGCGGCCACGCCACCTTCGATGGGTGTGTCCTGGTAGCCCAATTCGTTGCTTCGTACCCGCTCAAGCCGCCAGCCGGCACTGAACTTTGCAGGTGTCCTGACCGCGCTGTTCGTTCTCATGGGTCCGCTGTCGAAAATTCGCTTTCTTGAGCGTGTCATTGCGTTGCCGAGAAAAATGCAGGCCCGTCTATCGTTATCAGGTCGGGCAGTGCGGCTCTGCTGTAGGCAGGAAAGGCAGTCGTGTGTCTTACGAGCAATGGCGTGTTCACCGACGGAATGCCCTATCGACGAGCCTCTAACGTTCCGGACGGCATTACCGCCCTGCATATTCCTCGCCTCGGCCCCGGAAGCTATCGCATCGTCGTTAAAAACTATTTTCCGCGGCCCACGGAGTACACCGTGCGTCATTCGCGCGGTCTGGGCTGACCTCAGGCCCCGCGGTGCTTCCCGCGATAACCCACGAACAGGCGGCGAATACTCGTCATGTCCGCCTCCATGTCCCCCGTGGCATGCACCAGCGGACCAAGCGTGAAGCTCCGGCTCGGATAGTCGATAAAAACGGGCTGGATGGGCACGCCACTCGCGTGGGCAATGCGCAGGAAACCGGACTTCCACTGTGCCACCGGTTTGCGCGTGCCTTCCGGCGCGATCGCCACCCACATCGTGTCGTGGGTGGCGAATCGCCCGACGATCTGGTCGACCACGTTGGCGGCCGCGGAGCGGTCGATCGGAATCATGCCGAGGCGACGCACGATCGGTCCGAAGGGGCCGTTGAGCACCTCGCGCTTGATCATCACACCGACATCCAGCCCCATGGCCGATTTGATCAGCAGGCCCCAGACGCCGTCCCAGTACGACGAATGCGGCGCGCCGATGACGATCAGCTTCGGCAGGTCGGGAAACTCACCGACCACGCGCCAGCCAATGCGCGCGATCACCCAGCGGCAGAAACGCATCCAGCGGGACACCGGCAACGTGGGGACATGGGGCCCCAGAACGGGGATGCCGTCCACGGGGCGCAGGCTCAATCGTGGCTCCAGTCTTTCGAACGGCCCTTCTTCGTCTGGCTGCGCTGGGTCTTGCCCGCCAGCCGGCGCTCCTTCGAGGCACGTGTAGGGCGAGTCGCCACACGTTTCTTCGCGACCACGGTGGCCGCCCTCACGATCTCCGCCAGGCGGTCCCGCGCGTCGTCGCGGTTGCGTGCCTGCTCACGGAACCGGCGCGCCTGGATTACGAGCACGCCGGCATCCGTGATGCGCCGGTCGCCCCGCGCCAGCAGCCGCTCGCGCACCGCATCGGGCAACGACGGCGATGACGCGATATCGAAGCGGAGTTCGACCGCGCTTTCCGTCCGGTTGACGTGCTGGCCTCCCGGGCCGTCGGCGCGCGTGAAGCGCTCGATCAGTTCGGCGTCGGGAATGGCGATGGATGACGTGACGATGAGCATGGTGGCTGCGGATTCTAGCAGCCGTCCGATCCAATCCCTTCGTGCACCGCGGCAGGCCAGGTGTAGGCGTCCTGCCAGCCGAAGCGCGCGATCAGGCGATGCCAGGTGTCGTCCAGGGGTGCCTCGATGCACATGGGTCGTACCGCCGTGGGGTGCACGAAGGCCAGCGAGGCGGCGTGCAGCAGCAGGCGATGCGAGGCGAAGTGCTGCCGGAACAGCCGGTTGTGGTCGCCACGCCCGTGCTGGCTGTCGCCGACCAGCGGGTGATGGATGTGCGCGAAATGCTTGCGGATCTGCCGGAACCTGCCGGTGCGCGGCTCCGCGAGCATCAGCGCATAGCGTTGCGCTTCATATCGTCCGAGGGGAATGGCCACCTCGGTCGTGGCCAGCCGGCGATACTCGGTGCTCGCTTCGCGCCGCGGCCCGGTATCGCGCGACCCCGGCAACGGATAATCGATGGTGCCTTCCTCGGGATCGGGCCAGCCACGCACCACGGCGAGGTATCGCTTGCGCACGCTGCGGCCCATGAACTGCTCGCCCAGTTGCGCGGCCACTTCGGAGGATCGCGCTACCAGCAGCACGCCCGAGGTGGCGCGATCCAGCCGGTGCGCCAGGTGCAGGCGGCCGTCCACCTGTTCGCGGAGCAGGTCGATCAGGAACGCATCGTCCGGCCCGACGAAGGTGGACCGGTGCACGGCAAGGTTGGCCGGCTTGTTGACGGCGACGATGTCGTCGTCCTGGTAGAGGATATCCAGCACGTCGCTCAGCGAACCCGTCGTGGCCAGCCCACGACGAACACCAGCACACCGACCGCCGCGGCGGCGATGCCGGGCCACACGCCGCGCGGCGCCAGCGTGCCGACCAGTGCGCCGCAGATCAGCAGCGTGGCGCCCAGCAGGCCGCAGGCGATCAGGCGGCGCAGGCGCCGTGCGTCGTCGCGTGCCACCGCGAGGGCCAGCGGGTCGGCGACGTCACGACGCTGCCCACTGGCGACCTGGAGCAAGGCGTCGCGCAGGAGTTCCGGCGCGCGCGGCGCGGTGCGGATCCAGTCGGGCAGGCGCCGACGCACGTCGCGCAGCGTGGCACGCACGCTGTAACGCTCGCGCAGGATGCGGCGCAACACGGGGTGCGCCACCGCCCAGATGTCGATGTCCGGGTCGAGCAGGCGACCCACGCCTTCGATGTTGAGCAGTGTTTTCTGCAGCAGGATCAACTGCGGCTGCAGCGTGAGCTCGAAACGCTGCGCGGTGCGGAACAGCTTCACCACCAGGTCGGCGATGGAGATCTGCGACAGCGGGCGGGTGAAGTAGGGCTCGCACACCGTGCGCACGGCGGCTTCCAGCTCGTCGACGCGAACATGGGAGGGCATCCAGCCGGCGGCGACGTGCAACTGCGCGATACGGGCGTAGTCGCGCTCGAACAGCGCGATGAAGTTCTCGGCGAGCCAGTACTGGTCGGCTTCCGGGAGGGAGCCCATGATGCCGAAGTCCAGCGCGATGAAGCGCGGCTCGTCCACACGCGTGGTGTCCACCCAGATGTTGCCCGGGTGCGCGTCGGCATGGAAGAAGTTGTCGCGGAACACCTGTTCGTAGAACAGGCGCACGCCTTTGGCGGCGAGCGCCTTGCGATCGAGGCCGGCGGCGTCGATCGCCACGATGTCGTCGGCGCTGACACCACGCACCCGCTCGAGCGTCAGCACGCCCTGCGTGCTGAAATCCCAGTGGACCTCCGGCACGTAGAGATCGACGCCGCTGGCGAAATTGCGCCGGAGCAGGCTGGCGCTGGCGCCTTCGCGCTGCAGGTCCAGCTCGTTCTCGAGCATCTTCTCGACCTCGGCCACCACCTCCATCGGGCGGATCTTGTCGGCCGCGGGATGCCATCGCTGGGCCAGCTCGCCCAGGGAACGCAGAAGGTCGATGTCGCGCGCGATGCGGCGGTCGATACCGGGACGCAGCACCTTCAGCACCACTTCCCGGCCGTCGTGCAGCGTCGCCGCATGCACCTGGGCGATGGATGCGGAGGCGAGGGCGGTTTCGTCGAAGGCGGCGAACAGCGTAGCCACCGGCGCACGCAACTCACGCTCGACGATGGCCCGCGCTTCCGCACCGGGGAAGGGCGGCACCTGGTCCTGGAGCAGCGCGAGGTCGTCCGCGATGTCCGGCGGCACCAGGTCGCGCCGCGTGGACAGGACCTGGCCGGCCTTGACGAAGATCGGACCCAGCTCGGTCAGCGCCAGCCGGAGGCGTACGCCGCGCGACAGGCCGCGGGTGTCTACCGCCGGACCGGGCAGCAACGGGGTCAGCAGCTTGAGTGGACGATAAAGGCGGGCGCCTTCGATCACTTCGTCCAGCTGGTATTTCAACAGCACGGCGACCACGCGGAACAGGCGCGGGGCAAGGCGGAAAGGCGTCATGCGCGCGACCCCCCGAGGGTCCGGGCGAGGCGGGCAAGCCGGGCCTCGGCGCGTTCCGTGCGTTCGCGGACGGCATCCACACCGTCGAGGAAGGTATCCATTTCGCCCGGGGCCACGGCTACGCGGCCTTCCTCGCGCAGCCAGTCGGCGGTGTCCTCGGTGAGGTGCGAGACGGACTCGCGCGCATGGGCCAGGCCCTCGCGCAGGGCGGTGGCCAGCGGAACGCCCAGCCGGTCGCCGAAGGTCTTCGCGAAAGCTTCCTCAACGTCCGGTGCGTACTGCCGGGCCAGGCGCTCCAGGCGTCGCGCCAGCTCGGCGTCGCCCGCGATGTCCACCTTCCCGGGCGCCACGCCATCGTCGTCGCGGCGCAGCGCCATGGCCAGCAGGCTACCCGGCGAAGCGGCGACGCGCAGGCTGCCGCCTTCCTCGGGCGGCCCCACGCGCAGGCGGCCCTTCTCCACGGTGATGCGGATGCCCAGTTCGGGCCCGGCGAGGTGCACCTGCACGCTGCGGCCGTCGAGCGCGTCGAGTCGGGCACGGGTGTCGGGATCGAGGTCGACCGCGCGGTTGATCGCGGCCTCCATGGCACGGCCGGCCAGCACACGTAGCGGTCGGGGCAGGAAGCGACGAGGATCGGCGTCGGCCGGGGGACGTTCGGGAGTCATGTCCCGATTGTAGCTTGCGCGGGTCAGGCCGCGCCGTCGAAACCGGCCTGGCGCCACGCCTCGAACACGGCGACCGCCACGGCGTTGGAGAGGTTGAGGCTGCGGTTGCCCGGACGCATGGGCAGGCGCACGCGCTGCCCGGCGGGAAGGGCGTCCAGTACGTCGTCGGGCAGGCCGGCCGTCTCGCAACCGAACAGCAGGGCATCGCCTTCGGCGAAGGTCACCTCGGTATGGAGCTGCTGCCCGCGCGTGGAGAACGCGAATACACGCGGTCGGCCGAGGGCTTCGAGGCAGGCGTCCAGGGTGTCGTGCACCGCCACCCGTGCGAATTCGTGGTAGTCCAGGCCAGCGCGACGCAGGCGGGCGTCGTCGAGTTCGAAGCCGAGCGGCCGTACCAGGTGCAGCCCCGCGCCTGTATTGGCGCAGAGGCGAATCACGTTGCCCGTGTTGGGCGGTATTTCGGGTCGGAAGAGGATGACGTGGGGCATGCCCCCATTATGCGGCCGGCGACGCGCAGGTGGCATGCGCGATCGTCGCATCGCAGGTGACGGCTGGGGCGATCGTGGCCTGCCCGACGGCGGCCAGCTGGATCGGCGCACCCGTGTAGGTGAGCATGTTGCCGACGATCAGGCCGCAGACGAGCATGGAAGCGACGAGCAGGCTGCGCAGGATGAGAAGTTCGTGTTGCATGGGTGTATCTCCGACAGAAACAGTAGGGTGATCAGACCATCTGGAAGAGCGTGAACCCGCAGAGGAACATCGAGGTGACCAGCAGGCCGTTGAGCATCATCAGTTCGTATTTCATGTCGCGTTCCTTCGAGTAGCCGGGGCAGGAAGCCGCCCGGCGGGGCATGACTAGTAACGCAAGTGCCGTGCCAGCCTTTGAGTGTCGGCAATGAGTTGATTCGTATGAGGTTTGTCATGTGGCTTCCGACAGGTCGCTTGTCCGCGGACACCGACCACCCGCGACCGGACAACCTGCGGACGATCGGACACCACCGATTGCGCCCGACGGAGCGACCGGGCTAGCCTCCGTGCATCCGGGCCACGAGGGCCCTCTGGAGTCGTGCATGAAGAACCGCCTCGCCCTGCTTGCCGCCGGGCTGATCTCCTTCGTCGGGGCCGCCGCTGCGGCGTCGTCCGCGCCCGACACGATTCCGGACATCGCATACACGCGCTTCCAGTTGCCGAACGGCCTCACCGTCGTCGTGCATGAAGACCACAAGGCGCCCGTGGTCGCGGTCAGCATCTGGTACCACGTGGGCTCAGGCGACGAGCCGGCCGGCAAGACCGGCTTCGCCCACCTGTTCGAGCACCTGATGTTCTCGGGCTCGGAAAACCGCAAGGGCACCTATTTCCAGCCGTTCGAGCGCGCCGGCGCCACCGACATGAACGGCACCACGTGGTTCGACCGCACCAATTACTTCGAGACCGTGCCCACCACCGCCCTCGATATGGCGCTGTGGATGGAGTCCGACCGGATGGGCCACCTGCTCGGCGCCATCGGCCAGAAGGAGCTCGACACCCAGCGCGGGGTGGTGCAGAACGAGAAGCGCCAGGGCGAGAACCAGCCCTACGGCCGCGTGGACGAGAACGTCCTCGTCAATACCTACCCGGCCAATCACCCGTATCACCACGACACCATCGGTTCGATGGCCGACCTGGACGCGGCCTCGCTGGCCGACGTCAAGCAGTGGTTCCACGACTACTACGGGGCGGCCAACACCACGCTGGTATTGGCGGGCGATATCACCGTGGCCCAGGCCAAGGCGAAGGCCGAGAAGTACTTCGGCGACATCCCCGCAGGGCTGCCGGTGCCCCGGCAGCAGCCGTGGATCACTCCGCTGCAGGCCTCCACGCGCGGTATCCAGCACGACCAGGTCGCGCAGGCGCGCATCGTGCGGACGTGGATCGTGCCCCAGCTGGGCACGGACGATGCCGTGCAGCTCGATCTCGCCACTACGGTCCTCGGCGGCGGCAAGACATCGCGGCTCTACCAGCGTCTCGTCTATCAGGACAAGCTCGCCGACGATGTCAGCCTCGGCATCTCGCCCTTCGCCCTCGCCAGCCAGGTGCAGCTCACCGTCGACGTCAAGGCCGGGGTGGACCCCGCGAAGGTCGAAGCGGCCGTGGCATCCGTATGGAAGGATTACCTCGCCACCGGCCCCACGGCCGACGAGCTGGCGCGTGCCAAGGTCGCCAACCGCGCGGGATTCATCCGCGGCCTGGAGAAAGTGGGCGGCTCGGGCGGCAAGGCCGTAATCCTCGCCGAGGGACAGGTCTACCGTAACGATCCGGAGGCCTACAAGAAGGACCTGGAGCGGGCGCAGAACGCCACGACCGCCTCGGTGCTGGCCTCGTCGAAGAAGTGGCTTACCCAGGGCGACTACACCCTCACCGTCCTGCCGGCGCCACCGGGCTTCGACCCGGCCGCCGAGGACAAGGCGGTGACCGGCCTGGGCACCGCGCCTGGCCGCCCCACCGCCGTCACCCCGCCGGCGCGGTCCTACGCCGCCGGCGCGTCCCAGGTCGATCGCAGCAAGGGCGTGCCGTCGGTGGACACCTTCCCCGACCTGTCCTTCCCCACGCTCCAGCGGGGCAAGCTGAAGAACGGCATCGAGGTGGTGCTGGCCGAGCGCCACACGGTGCCGGTGACCCAGGTGCTGCTCCTGTTCAACGCGGGCTACGCAGCCGACCAGGGCCGCAAGCTGGGCACCGCCAGCTTCACCTCCGCGCTGCTGGAAGAAAGCACGCGCTCGCTCGACTCGGTGGAAGTGGCACGGCGCAAGGAGCGCCTGGGTGCCATCGTCTCGTCCAGTTGCTCGCTGGATACCTGCAGCGTCGGCCTGAACGCGCTCAACAGCGACCTCACGCCCTCGCTCGCGCTGTTCGCCGACATCACGCGCAACCCTGCGTTCAAGGCGGACGACATCGAGCGCGTACGTGGCCAGTGGATGGCCGGCATCGCGCAGGAAAAAACCGAACCCACCGGCCTCGCGCTGCGCACGTTGCCGCCGCTGCTCTACGGCGCCAACCATGCCTACGGCATCCCGTTCACGGGCAGCGGTACCGAAAAAGCCATCGCCTCGCTCACCGCCGCGGACCTCGCCACCTTCCAGCGCGACTACCTGCGGCCGGACAACGTGCGCATCGTGGTGGCCGGCGACACCACGCTCGCGGACATCCTGCCTCGGCTCGATGCGGTCTTCGGTGACTGGCAGGCCCCGGCCACGGCCGTGCCGGCGCGGAATATCGGGCAGGTGGCGGCCCAGCCGAAGCCGCGCGTCTTCCTGGTCAATCGCACGGACGCCCCGCAGTCGTTGATCCTGGCCGGCCTGCTGGCACCCTCCACCCGTGCGCCCGACGCTCTGGCCCTGGGCATCGCCAACGGTGCCTTCGGCGGCACGTTCACCTCGCGCCTCAACATGAACCTGCGCGAGGAAAAGCGCTGGGCGTACGGTGCGGGCAGCATGCTCTCCGATGCGCAGGGGCAGCGCCCGCTGCTGTTCTACGCGCCGGTGCAGACCGACAAGACGGCCGAATCGGCGGCCGAAATTCTCAAGGAGGCCAAGGCCGTCATCGGCCCGAAACCGCTCACCGCCGATGAAATCGGCAACATCCAGGCGCAGCGCATCCGCGCGTTGCCCGGTAGCTTCGAGACCACGTCCTCCGTGCTGGGCGCCATCAGTGGCATCCTCATCTACGGCCGCCCGGACGACTACGTGCAGACGTTGAAGTCGCGTATCGAAGGGGTCGACCGTGCCAAGGCCGAGGCCGCGCTCGCCGCCGTCATCCGTCCCGACGCCCTGACCTGGGTCATCGTCGGCGACCTGCGCAAGATCGAGGCCCCGGTGCGCGCGCTCAACCTCGGCGAAGTGCATGTGATCGATGCCGACGGCCAGCCGGCGAAGGACATCGCAGCGCCGGTGTCCGGACGCGCGGGCAAGGCCAAGGCGCCGCCCGCGACCACGGCAAGGTAATCCCCAGCGAAGGGCGCGGTCGATTCAGATCGCGCCCTTCGCGGCATTTGGCTAGCATGTCCCCCCAACGTTTTTCCGGAGCTCAATCCATGCGCAAGGTCCTCGTTCTCCTCGTCCCGCTCGCCCTCTCAGCGTGCTCGTGGGGCATCAAGCTCGACGACAGCGCGCGCAACGTCCGCACGGCCTGGAACGGCGATGTGTCCAGCTGCCGCGACCAGGGCAAGGTCACGGTGTCCGTGCAGAGCCGCGTCGGCCCCATCGATCGCGACGACCTGAAGGTCCGCGACGAACTTGAAGTGCTCGCGCGTAACGAGGCCGCGAAGATGGGTGCGGACACCATCAAGCCCCTCGGTGAGCCCAACGGTGGCTCGCAGGACTGGGGTGCGTACACCTGCGGTGCCCGTGGCGCGGCTCCGGTGCGAGGCGCTGCTCCGCCGGCATCGCAGCCGGCCCAGAACGCCGCGCCGCAGGGCGGTGGTTTCGAGACGGTTCCGCTCAAGCAGTAAGTGTGTCACTGCGACCCGACGGCCCGGTCTGCCCACGCGGATCGGGCCGTCGTCGTGTTTGTCTGGCCCTACAGCAGCGCGCACGCCTTCAAGGTCACCTGACCGGCGCTCTCGGACCCATCCCGGCATGACAGTCTCACCGTCGCGCCGGTCTTGAGGGTGGAGACGTCCGGCCAGGCATCGGCATCGAGGACGAATCGTGGATTCGTCGAACCCTTGCCGCCTTTGAGGGTGACTACGGGCGTACCATCGCCGCCGGCCTCGAGATTGCCCACCTCGCCGGTTACCTCGACGGTACGGTGTGCGAACCGAACGGTGGATGCAGTGCGATCGTCTGCAAAGGCCTGGGCAAGCTCTTGTGCGGACATGACCTCGATCTTCGCTTTCGGCATGGGTGTGGGCGCGGGCGTTTGCGCCCGTCGAACCACCGCGCCCGCGCGGGCGCCTGGCGGCACGGCGCCTTCGGCGGCAGGGTGTCGGCAGCCACTCACGAGGATGACCGTGACGAGGGCCAGAAGCAGGTTGGAAAACAGCTTGGAAGTGTTCATGGTGACTCCTGGACGCCAGAATGGGGGCGGCGGAGCGCTTTTCCAGAGGCCCGGATGGTCTGGCTAACGGGGATCGCTGACCAAGACCGTGACGGCGGCCACTGTCATGCAGTTGCTACCGTTTACATGGACGCCCCGGGAGGGGCAGGGGAATCAGGTTCAAGTCAGCAGGTCACTGGCCGATATCAGGATGGGTGCTGGCTGGCCAATTGTCAGGTGGATTTCAAGGAGCGCTGCGGCGATGATAGCCCGGTGCATCGGATGTCGAACTCAGGGAGAGGGCTGTGGGGGTTATTGTTCCATCGAGTCATGAAGACCTCTCGCGCCAGGTGTTTGGGCGCTTTCGCTCGCTCGTGGTGGACCAGGTGATCGACATCATCAGTCCCACTGACCTGGACCGCTGGTCGCGTAATTTCGAGACAGCGGAAGCTCAGTACCTCGCTGCACAGCTCTTAAGTGCTGCGGTCATCCGCACGAACAAGATGATCACGAGCAGCTACCGGCATATTGCCGAAGTGGTTCTGCCGGATCTTATGCGCTCAGCGGGGTTGTGGAACTTCGACTGCGTCGAAGACTTTCTTTTCGCCCTTCATGACAGGAAGGCCGCGCTGCCACTGCGTATCATGCCGGTGGATGGACTTCGCATCGATCGCAAGCCGGGAAATTCGGCTGATTCCGTTGTGCGAAATTTTGCCATCGCTGCCAAGGTCGGAGACGGCTACCTGTGGCGCGCGGATGACCCCAAGGCGTGGCAGCCCTTCGCCGGACTTTTGATTTTCGTCGATGACCTGTTGGGCACCGGCCGCCAGTTTGCGGGCTTTGCAAAGAAGTACCAGCTCAATGAGCTTCCTCCGCAGATGCAGTGCGTTTACATCCCGCTGTTGGCGACGGCCAAGGGAATCGGCAAGGTGCGCGAGAAGTTTCCTAGGGTAGAGATCAGGCCGGTGGAGTCCTTGCATGCGAGCGCAGGCTTCTTCAACGAGACGGTCGATAACTCCGGGTTGTGGGTGCGGGATAAGGTCAACGCCGCTGAGGACGTGCGTGCGCTGTACCGGCAGATAATGAGCGACAAGGATGTGCCAAAGGAAGGTAAGTACTCGATGGAGCTGAGCGTGCTACTTCCGGGACGCACGCCTAATAACTCGCTTCGCGCGTATTGGAATTCTACTGGCCGTTGGCAGCCGCTGATGCCACGCTAAGGGCTATGTCATGAAACTCGAAAATATCGTCGACGAGTTCGTCAACAACCGTGCAGAGCAGCTCGACGCAGACGTGACGCATGAGTTCATCGTGCCGCACAACTTCGGCCAGCTCACGCTTCATCGTGACCGCAAGTCGGTTCGTGTGATCGGCGGTCGAGGTTGCGGCAAAACCATCTTCTTGCGCTACTTCTCACATTGCACCCAGTTGAGTGAAAAGCAGGCCGAAGTGTCATTCGACATATTCGGTCAGGGTATTGGCCTATACTGGCGCACGGACACGGGTTTCTGCGATCTCATGAAGCCGGAGTGGCTCGGAGAGCAGCATGCCTATCGTGCCTTCCTGCATTACATTGCTGTCGTGGTGCTCGAAGAAGTGGCTCTCTTCATCAACACCCTGGCGAGAGCGCCGCTGCTAGGTGGATCCATCGACCTGCGTGCCCGTCCGCTGCCCGACTCGGCCGAGATCCTGCTATCACATAAAGGGGGCCATTACGCGGATCTTCGCGAGTTCGCCAAGAGACGCCGGTTTCAGCTGAGCCAGTGGGTCCAGAACCCGGGGTCGGACGCGCCGACGTTCTTGCGCGTCGATGACCTCCTAAGCGAGATCGCCGATGATATTGCCTCGGCGGATCCGCGACTTGAGAGGTTGTTCTTCCGCGTATTCGTTGACGAATTCGAGAATCTCAAGGACAACCAGCGTCGTCTGGTCTGTGACCTGGTCAAACACCCCAGGCCGCGCTACTCGTTCAATCTCGCCATGCGCAAGGATTCCGTCGACCAGTTCATCACCAGCGGTGGCGAGCAGATCGTCGAGACGCACGATATACGGTCGATCGACCTGGAAAAGCTGGTTGGCAAGACCGACAAGACGTTCAAGCTGCTTGCGGCCGAACTGCTGTTGATGAAGCTTTCCAAGCAGCACGTCGACGTTGGTTGTCCGGAATTCGAAGTTGGCCGGTTGCATGTACCGTCTCGGGTGAATGAGCGCATTGGGGACAATTACACGCGTGCTATTCGGGCTGCGGCGGGGCGGCTGCTACCGGGCCGAACCTCGGGCGAGATTGCCAGGGGCGTGTTCGATGACGCGCCGCTTCGGCGACGCCTCACGGACGTCGCGGCAAAGGGCCTGCAGAAGCATCGGGTCACGGCTTTGTCGGCTAATCAGTTCCAGTACGTAGACAAACCGGTAGCTAGCATCGTCGCGGCCTTCGTGCTTAATCGCGATAAGCCAGGTCCGGAGGTGGTGCTTAATGCCTTGGATGATTTCCAGGGGCGCAGCAGCTCGTCGAACCCTTTCAACGATTGGGAAAGTAACAATTTGCACGGCGCTTTATTCTACCTGTACGACGGCTTACCGAACCGACCCAACCCTCTCTACGCGGGCTTTGACCGGTATTGCCAGATGTCGGCCCCGAATCTCCGCTTCTTCCTCGAGTTCTGCCACAGCGCTCTGCGCGACGTGACCTCGTCGGTGGAGGCGGGTTCGTCGACCGACCTGCAGTGCGTGCCGTGGGAGGTTCAGGCCTTTGCGGCGAAGGACACCAGTGCGCTGCTGCTGAAGGATATTCCCAACCTGGGCCTACGTGGTCGCGAGCTTCAGGCGCTGATCAAACGTCTGGGTCGGTTGTTTCAGACTGCGCACCGTCGCGCTTCGCTCAGCGAACCGGAGATCAACCACTTCTCCATCGACGAGTCGGATAAGGAGGGTTTGACCGAGTCGACGCGCAGCTTGTTGCGAGAGGCGCTCATTTGGTCCGTTCTCTACGAAGAGAAGGACACGAAGAACAAGAGCGATGCATCGCTGGCCCAGCACGACTACATTCCCAACCCTATCTTCAGTGCCTATTTCGGCATCAGCTATCGCAAGCGCAAGAAGATCACGTTGAAGGCCTCGGAGGTCAACGTGATCTTCTCGGGCAGTGACAATCACTTCGAGGCGCTGCTGCGAAGCTTCCTGACCAAGTGGGACCTTTCCGCCAGTCCTGAGGACGTGAACCAAGGGTTGTTCGGGTGATCCGCTTCACGGATATGCGGCAGCTGGCACCGGGTGCGGTCCAGACTCCCGAGCGCTTCGATATCGTCTTCCATGGGCTGGCCATCGACGATCGCGGTGATCATTCGCTCAAGGTTGCTCTCGCCAGCGCAGCACAGGCGGCAGCAGTCAGCTATGACCCGCAGGGTTTTCGGATCACGGTGGGCGACGCGGTGTTCCGCGTGGCCGATCTGCACGAGATCCGTCAAGCGTATCCCGGCAGCAAGATCCTTCTGGACGCGACGTCCTTGGACGCTGTGGAGATCCTGATCCTCACCCGCGCGTTCCTGCATTGCGACACACCACGTGAGCTGGGTTACCTTTATGCCGAGCCGGAGCATTATCACCCAGCGAGTAACGACATCAGCATGGATCTGTCCTTCTCCTTTGCTGATAGCTTCGTCGGACTGAAGCCGGTGCCGGGTTTTGCGCCAGAACTTCGGCCCGATGAGCCGGGTCGCCTAGTGGCGTGCCTAGGCTTTGAGGCTGATCGGCTGGACCGCATCCTCCAGGACGATGATGGCAATTTTATCAAGCACACCACGCTGATCTTTGGCGTGCCCCCGTATCGGACTACGTGGGAAATGCACGCGCTGTTGCCCCATGCACGCTTGATTAATCAGAACCGATCTCGGGAGGTTGCCTTCGCCGGTGCGAACAACCCCAAGGCGACGTTTGAGCAGCTGAACGATGCGGAGCGTGCTATCGACGCCGGTCGGAATGAGCGCTTGCTGGTTGCCCCTCTGGGGTCCAAGCCCAGCTCCATCGGCGTTGCCCTGTTCGCTTGTTGTCGCGACGACGTGCGTTTGAAATACGACTTTCCCATTCGGGCGCGAAAGCAGACCAGCGGTGTTGGCGCCGTCCACCGCTACTTGATCAACAAGCGCGACACGTAAGGCTCCGGTCGCCGCGGTCGAGATTCCCACGACCGCGGACCTAGACAATGGTGCTATATGTGAGTATGCATAATGACGTACGTAAGGCAGGTTCGGTGCATGCCGACTCCCTCTCCGGCGCCTTCGATCAGTGGCGTCAGTCACGGCCGCTGGCCGAGCACGCTTTTATTGCCTGCCGGCGTGAAGGTGGCCGATTGCGTTGTTGGTGGTCGGCGCCAAGTGCGCAATGTAGGCTTGACGAGGTGACTGCGACGGCGTTATGCGACGCGCTGTCGTCAGACAACGAGGTGTTGCTGGCCAGCATGGGCATTATCCGTCCGCTGCAGGCCAACGCTTCCTCGGGACCTCCTTCTGTTGGTTGGCGCAGCACAACCCTAAGGCGCTGGCGATGGCGATGGCGATGGCGATGCACCTGAAGCATTGGCGAGCGCGTCGAGCCGTCGATGACGCCCGCACCGGTGATCGTCGCGCTGGCCGATCAGCTCATGAGTGAAGAGCGGGCCCGGGCGAGAGATGCCCGCGGTGGCAAGTTGAGGTCACAATGAAGGGTAAGGGGTTGCGCTCTTTTGGATGGGCGCTGGATGTGGTTACCATGCTGGCAGGGAGATCCATATGTTGAATCCGAGCAACACCCCCACGCGCACTCGTTCCCGTGCCTTGGAACAATACTTCACCCGGCCGGAGATCGGCGACTTGCTGGTGGGGCAGATGACGCTTGCCGAGGCCGGTCACGTCGTCGAGCTCGGCGCGGGCGAAGGCTCGTTGCTGGCAGCCGCCCGGCGTCGCTGGCAAGCGGCACGCCTGACGTCGGTCGATATCGACCACACTCTTCGCGTGGCCGACCAGGCGATTGGCGGTCACAAGCACCTTGTGATGAACGTGCTGTCGCCGACTTTCGCACGCAGTCGTCGGCTGGACCTCATCGAATTCGACGCGGCGGTATGCAATCCGCCCTATCAGGTGGCGGAGCTGGCTGATCCGTACAGGTCCCTGCTGAAGAAGGTTGGCCTGCATGCCGCCCTGCCGCGCGAGGGCGGCATGCCGGTAGACTTAGTCTTCCTTGCACACAATCTGCGCTTGCTTCGGCACGGGGGCCAAATGGGCATCATCGTGCCCGACGGTACGGTGACCGGCGAACGTAGCAGGCCTTTGCGCGAGGCGCTGCTGGCATCGCACGCGCTCCACAGTGTCATCGAGTTGCCGTCACGCGCGTTCCCCGGTACAGACGCCAAGACTTTTATCCTCACCCTGGAGAAGGGCGGATCCTCTCCCGATCGGATTCCCCTATACAGCGCTGACCAGTACGCCTCGCTCAGCGAGCCGCTGTACGTCTCGGCCGATGAAGCGGCGTGCCGCATGGATCATCGGTTCTACGCCTGGCAGCGATCGGCTGGCGGCCCTGCCGTTCGAGCGCTGGGTGAGTTCGCTGGCGTAGAGATCATTCGTGGTCGCTGGAACGCAACCGAGGCCCGCCATGCGGGATTGCCGATCCTGCATTCCACCGATATCCCCGGCGCCGGGCAGAATCGTGATCTGCTGCTGTCACGCGCTGGTATCCGCCGTATATATGGCGACGCTCCGCGGGCCAGGGCCGGTGACATTGTCCTGACCCGTGTCGGGCGGCATCTGGAAGAGCGCTTCGCGCGCGTCGGCGCCGGTGAGTCAGTGATCAGTGACTGCCTATACGTGGTGCGCGGACCTGCAGCGGCTATGGCTCAGCTGTGGCGCTCGCTTAACTCGGCCCATGGACATGCCTACCTGGCGGCGAACGCGCGCGGCGTGTGCGCACGCGTACTCAACCGGTCGTCTCTGATCGAATTCCCCTTGCCGATCTGTACGGGCTCGCTGCGGCGCTGAGGATCGCGCCCCCGTCCGTCACACGATGTTTTACCCGTTACTCCGCGCCACCTGCCACGTGGTCGTTGACAAGCGCGACGATTCGCTCAAGCGATGTGGCGGCCCCGTCAATGAGCTGCCTTGCCTGTTCAAGCGGACCAGCCTCACTGTCGACGCCTGCCAGTACGTAGGCCTCGTGCAACTTCCCGGAGGGCAAGTGCGCGTCCCCCAGGCGCAACTCATAGACGCCGACTAGTGCTGTCAACGTCGAGCGCGCCTGCGCAGCATCCGTGACGGTCGCCAGCGCCTGCTCAAGGTGCGCCAAGGTGCGCCATGTGGTCCCGCTCGGCGGTGTGATTACAGAGCGTAATGACCCGATATCGATGCCATCGGCGGTCAGTCGGGCGATGTCCTTGGCTAGGCTCAGCAACGAGTCACGATCGGTTACGCGGAAGCGGTGAATGGTACGAAAGATAGATTCGTTGGCCTCGTGAGCGCGAAAGAGTGGCGCGCCACACCAGGCTGTAACGAACTCGTTCACGCGATGCCACGCCGACACGAAACGCGCCTCGGGTGCAGACGTGCCGGCCGGTTGAGCGCGCCATTGCGCGGCGAAGAGCTCCTCGGAAACGCCCCCTTCAGGCGTGACGTTATGCCCAATCCAGATCCGCTGTTGCCACGGCGGCAGGTGAGCCACGTCGTAGGCGTACACACAAATCAGCCCGCGCGAGTTCACGCCAAAATGCGTCGGCACACCGTAAGCACAGCGGATGCCGCCCGTATCACCGGTGTACCAACTAAGTTGCGCGTCTCGGTATTTCAACAGCGCCGGTATCACGTCGGGTCGGAACCACAGCCAGCGGCCGATGTCCTCGTCGTTGAGGTCGGTATCGGGCAACGTTGAGCCGTCCGGCTCGACGATGTAGTGAATGGGTTGAGCCGGATCGTCGCCACGGACGCGCTCGCTTCGCTGAGCGGGCTCAAGCCATTCTTCGCGCCACAGCTCGCCTTCCACGCGGTAACGCCGCGCGCCTTCGCGCTCGTATTCCCCGGATGCCGCCGCCGTGTTCTCGTTGGTCTCGTGCCCAAACACCGGCACATCTTCCTCGACATCGCCGTCTGTGCGCCATACGCGCATCACCGCCACGCGTCCAGGTAGTCCGCCGTGCTCGTCGACCTCGAAGACCCGAATCTCGAAGCGTTCATCGTCTCCGGTGAGCTGGACTGGCTCCTGTTGCCAATTGGGCAGGGTCGAAGTGCGGTCGACGATGGCCATGTGCCGCCGGTACATGCCAATACGCAAGGCAAGGCCGCGGGCGGCAAGGTAATCGCGGAGAAATTCGTTTTTGATCTCGATGGCGTGGCAGGCCCCGTCAGCATCAAGGCGTTCCCGAATGACCTCCACGTAGCCCTCGCTTGGTCGGATCCACGAATGCCCCTCCTTGATCAACCCCAGCGCCATGATCAGGTCCTGGTCGACCAGCCACTGCCCGGGTGCGTCGCCCACGTTGTCGTGGGTGAGTATCAGGTGGAATCCCGCATCCTCACGGTCGTTGTATTGGTAGATCTCCGCACGCTTGTAGCCGCCTTCGCGGAAGGCATACGGCGCCGCGGTGGGGTGGCCAAGGTCGCTCCATCCGAGGCGGTTTCCAACACCGCGGTTATCCGCGGGAAAGGCGATAGTTCCGATGCACAGCAGGTCTTCGGCGTATCCGGGTAGGGGTTCTTCGCCGACCGATGAGAGTGTCTCGGACTGGCGCAGCGGAATCCACACGGCATTCGCCAGGCGTCGACGGCGGATATCTGCCATCTCGAACCATGTCCTTTCTGGTGCCATGCGACCTGCCTCAATGCTGGTTAGGTCGAGGCATGATAGAGCGACGACATCGGCGCGGCCAATCGAAGGAGGGAGAATAGTGCCGGCCCGCTATGACAAAAGACGGGCCATAGGGCATGCGGCCGGACTGGGCTTGTCAGGCCTTCAAGTCGATCACGTAGCGATAGCGTGCCCTCTTGACGACGACCTCCTCCTAGACCTCGTTGACCTCGCGGGGGCGACGAGCCGGTAGTCGGCCTTAATCCCGTGCTGGTGGCATACAACCATCGCTTCCTGGGTCTCGGATGACATTGATCAGCGAGCCGGCAAACCAGTCGCGCTTGAGGAGTCGGGGGAACGTGTCCGCGCCGGCTGATGGTCTAGTAAAGGCTAATTTGGCGGGTTTGCCGGGTAACGGCGTGATGGCCAGATAAAGGTGCCGACGGTCTTCTTAAGGAGGAGGCGACAGCAATTCCCCCCCCCCCGATCGGACTAAGTTCAACTATTGATAATACACAAATGAACTATATACTTGTGAGGTATCCCGGCCACGGACCTCCCCATGAGCGATTTCGCCCGCACCGAAGCACGCCTCGACGTCACTCTGCGTAAATACCCGGGGTTCCCGCGCCAGCCGGCTGTGCTCGTCCGTCTGGTCAAGCACCTCTACAAGCAGGTGCACGACGAAGCCAACGCGGTGATGAAGCCCTACGGGCTGAACCACCCGGAATACAACATCCTGATGATGCTTTACGGCTCGCCGGACAACGCGATGAACCCGTCGCAGCTGGCCGAGGCGGCCGGCGAGAAGCTGGCCAACATCACCCGGCTCACTACCCAGTTATGCGAGAAGGGCTACGTGGCCCGCGCCGGCAGCGACGAGGATCGCCGCAAGGTCACCCTGACCCTGACGCCGGTCGGGCTGGACACGATCACCCAGTTCCTCCCCGATATCGTCACGTTGCTTCACCGCCAGACTCGTAACCTCGATGCCACCGAACAGACGCAACTGGAAGGCCTGCTCAAGAAGATGCTGGCCGGGTTCGGGGAGTAACCGGGGGCGTCATGTCTGCCATCGAACTACAAAACGCCGCGCCCACCACGCGCCAGGTCGTGGTCGAGACACTACGCGAGGAAGTCGACGTCTGGCTGTTCGTCGGCAAGACCCTGCTCGCGTTTTTCCTCACCGGGTGGCTGGCCATGCGGCTGGCCCTGCCGGCGCCGTCCACGGCGATGCTGACGACGATCATCGTCGCCAACCGCCAGTCCGGCATGGTGCTGGCCAAAAGTTTCTACCGTGCGATCGGCACGCTGACCGGCGCCGCGGCGGCCATCGTCATCGTGGCCGCCTTTCCGCAGACGCGCGACCTGTTCCTGCTGTCGTTGTCGGTGTGGATCGGCGTGTGTGCCGGTGGCGCCACGCTGTATCGCAACTTCAAGTCGTATGCCTTCGTGCTGGCGGGTTACACGGCGGCCATCGTCGCCATTCCCGTGATCGACAATCCGCCCGGCGTCTTCGATTCGTCGTGGGCGCGTATCAGTGAAGTGCTGCTCGGCCTCATGGTCAGCGGCGTGGTCAACGACGTGGTGTTCCCCAGCCGCATGCGCGACGTCTTGCGGCGCGCGGCGCGCGAGCAGTTCGCGCACTTCGTTGGCTTCGTGCGCGACAGCACGGCCGGGGCGATCGCCCGCGACACGATGGAGAACGCCCACCTGCGCTTCGTGCGCGCGGCGGTCACGCTGGAAGACCTGCGCAGCTCGGTCATTTTCGAAGACGCCGAAGCCCGCGCGCGCAGCAGCCACCTGCGCCTGTTCAACCAGCGCTTCATGGCGGCATCCACCAGCTTCCAGTCGCTGCACCACCTGATCAACCGGCTCAAGCGGGCGCGCCGCGATACGACCGCACAGGCGCTGATGCGCCTGTACATGCCGATCGGCGACGCTCTCGACGCACCCATCGAGGCCGGCGCGGCCGCGCGCGTGCTGTTGCCGCGCCTGTTGGCGGCGCGCGACACGATGCGGACGACTACCCCCGCACAACGCGCTGCGCTGGCCGATCCGCAGGACATTCGCGATTTCGACACCGGCGCGTCGCTGCTGGCCCGTTTCGTCGACGAGCTTTACGACTATGTCGATACGGCCGCCTCCCTCCAGGCGCCACGGGTGAGCGCGGGCGCCGCGGAGCGGGTGCGCTTCGATCGCGGAAACGACTTCCTCGGCGCCGGGCTGGCAACGTTCCGCACGACGCTCACCATGCTGGTGCTGGGGGCGTTCTGGGTGGCCAGCGCCTGGCCGCTGGGTTCCAGTGCCATGTTGCTCGCCACGGTGTTCGCTGGCTTGTTCGCCACCACACCCAACCCGACGCGGGTGACCTGGCAGGTCATGCTCGGCTACCTCTCGGGCATGGTGCTGGGCTTCATCTGCGAGTTCTTCGTCCTTACGCGCCTGGATGGCTACGGCCTGCTGGTGGTCGGCGTGGCGCCGTTCCTGGCCGTTGGCCTGGTGCTGATGATGACCCGACGCTTCGCATCCTACGGCCTGGGCTGGGCCATGGGCTTTGCCTACATCCTCACGCTGAAGAACGTGCAGGTGTACGACCCGGCGCATTTCATCAACGACGCCATCGCACAGGTCGTCGGGCTGGGCGCGGCGGCGGTGTCGTTCGTGGTCATTCCGCCTGCGATTGGCAGCGCCTGGTTGCGGCGGCGCCAGCTGACACGCCTGCGTGGGCAGGTCGCGCTCGCCGCGGAGGCCCCGTTGCCCGGCCTTCGCCACCGGTTCGAGAGCGTCAGTCACGACCTGGTCAGCCAGGTGGTCGCCCAGACGGAGCCCGGCAGTGCCGACTCACGCACGCTGATCGCGTGGGCCCTGGCGGTGCACGAGACGGGACGGGCGTTGATCGAACTGCGTCACGACATCGCGCGTCGGTATGTCCCGGCAGCCCTGCATCCGTACCTGCAGGACACGCTGCGTACCCTGGCCCGTTTCTACGAGAAGCCCGACGCCGACGGCTATCTGCTGGCGCGGGACGCGGTCGCCACGGCCATTGCCGGCGTCAGTGAGCACGCGGGTACGCAGCACCTGCTGGCCCACCTGCACCTGGTGCGCATGGCCCTGCTCGACGGGGAATCCGTCCTGGCCGCTTACATGCCCGATATGCCGCTCAGCAAGGAGATCGCCCATGCCTCGTGAAATCGCCCTCGGTGATGCACTCGTACCGGGACTGCTCATCCTCTTCGTCGTCGCGCTGCTGGCGCTTTGGCTCTTCGACAGTATCGCTGGCCGCTTCGGGCTGTACCGCCTGGTCTGGCACCCACCGTTGTTCCGGCTCGCCGTGTTCGTCTGTGTCTTCGGCGCTTTTGCGCTGCTCCTGCTCTGAGTGAAGCCCCTATGAAACTCGCCACCGTCATCCGTTTTGCCGTGACCGCCGTCGTCGTCCTCGTCGCCGCTGTGATCGGGCACGCCCTGTGGAAGCACTACATGTATTCGCCGTGGACGCGCGACGGCCGCGTGCGCGCGGAGATCGTGCGCATCGCGCCGGACGTGGCGGGGCTGGTCACCGACGTCAAGGTGATCGACAACCAGACGGTGAAGAAGGGCGACCTGCTGTTCGTCGTCGACAAGGCGCGTTACGCGAACGCTGTGGCGCAGGCCGAAGCCAACCTCAACGCCGCCGAGGCCGCGGCACGCGCCGCGGGCGCCAGCATCAACGCGGCCCAGGCCGGTGCGTTGCAGAGCCGCTCCAACTTCGAGATGTACGCCGCCCAGTCCGAACGCCGGCAGAAGCTGATCAACAACGTGATCTCGGCGGAAGACAAGGCCAACGCGGTGGCCGCCGCCAACGCGGCCAAGGCGGGGTGGCAGCAGGCCCAGGCGAGTACGAAGCAGGCCAGCGCCTCCCAGCAGCAGGCCCTGGCGGCCGTGGCCCAGGCGCAGGTCGAACTGGCTTCCGCGCAACTCAATCTCGATCGCACGGAAGTGCGCGCCCCGGTGGATGGCTATGTCACCAACCTGGACGTACGCGTCGGCGATTACGCCAGTGCCGGCAGCGCACGCCTTGCCCTGATCGACAGCCACTCGTACTGGATCTACGGCTACTTCGAAGAGACCAAGCTGCCCGGCCTGCGTGTGGGCGATCCGGTCGACATCCGCCTGATGAGCGGTGGCGTGCGGCTGAAGGGCTCGGTTGAGAGCATCGCCCGCGGCATCACCGATGCCGATAACCCGACCGGCAGCGACCTGCTGGCCGACGTGAACCCGACCTTCAACTGGGTGCGGCTTGCGCAGCGCGTGCCGGTGCGTATCCGGATCGACACGGCGCACCTGCCGCCCGGTGTGGTGCTCTCGGCCGGCATGACCGCGACCCTGGTGGTGCACCCTTCGTCCCCGGAGGCGGTGGCGACGCGGTAGTTCAACTGCGCTGGGGTCGTGTCGCACCGGCAGCACCTGGGCGCAAGGGCTCAGGCGGCAGGCGGTGCCAGGCGATCCAACCGCAGCTGCAGCCATTGATCGACGTCGGGCCACTCGGTAGCCAGGATGCTGTAACACACCGTGTCACGCAGCGAGCCGTCGGGCCGACGCTTGTGGGCGCGCAGGATGCCCTCGCGCTTCGCGCCCAGTTTCTCGATGGCGCGCTGCGAATCCTGGTTGTAGGCGTCGGTGTGGAACTCGACGGCCACGGCGTCCCGATCCTGGAAGGCGTGGGACAACAGCAGGTGCTTGCAGGCCGTGTTGACGTGGCTGCGCTGCCAGCGCCGTGCGTACCAGGTATAGCCGATGGCCATGCGCCGCGGATCGTCGACGATGTCGTAGAAGCGCGTGGTGCCCACGATGTCGCCGGAGGCGTTCTCGCGCACCACCCAGGGTGACATCCGGCCTTCGTCCTGCCCGCGCAGGGCCGAAGCGATGTAGGCCTCCACGCGACCCGGCGCCGGCACGGAGGTGAACCACAGGTTCCAGAGGTCGCCATCGGCCGCCGCGCGTTCCAGCGGGCCGGCATGCACCGGTTGGAGCGGCTCCAGCGTCACGTGGCGGTTGGCCAGCCGGATGGGCGCCACTGCGGCCATTCAGGCGTCCAGGTCGGGGATGAGCCGGCTTTCGATCCGGGAAATGGTGTCCTTCAGCAGCAGCTTGCGCTTCTTCAGGCGGGTCAGCTGGAGCTCGTCACGGCCGATCGCGGCGGCCAGGTGGTCGATGGCGGCGTCGAGGTCGCGGTGCTCGACCTTGAGTTCGGCGAGGCGTTGCTGGAGCTCGTGAGGATCCTGGACCTGCATGGCGTTGGGCCGGGCGAGGAGGGGAAGTCCGATTGTAACCGCCGGCGAGGGGCTCCGCAGCGGCTACAATGGTCAGCCGACCCGTCCCGAACCGCCCAAACGCATGTCCGCCACGCCCGACGCCACCCGCAAGCAGAGCTACGAAGCCGGCAAACTGGCCAAACGCCTGCGTCGCCAGGTCGGCCAGGCCATCGCCGACTTCGGCATGGTAGAGGACGGCGACCGCATCATGGTCTGCCTTTCCGGTGGGAAGGATTCCTACACCCTGCTGGACATGCTGCTGTCACTGCAGGCCAAGGCGCCGGTGCGGTTCGACCTCATCGCGGTGAACCTGGACCAGAAACAGCCGGATTTCCCCGAGCACGTGCTGCCGGGTTACCTGACCGCGCTGGGCGTCCCGTTCCATGTCATCGAGCAAGACACCTACAGCGTCGTCACCCGGGTCATCCCCCAGGGCAAGACCCTGTGCAGCCTGTGCTCGCGCATGCGCCGCGGGGCGCTCTACCAGTGGGCCGCGGCCAACGGCATCACGAAGATCGCGCTGGGCCACCATCGCGACGACATCCTCGGCACGTTCTTCCTGAACATGTTCTACCAGGGCAGCCTGAAGGCCATGCCGCCCAAGCTGTTGTCCGACGACGGGCGCCATGTGGTCATCCGTCCGCTGGCCTATTGCAAGGAAGACGACATCGCGGCCTACGCGGCCAGCCGCGCTTTCCCCATCATTCCCTGCAACCTGTGCGGCTCGCAGGAGAACCTGCAGCGCAAGGTGGTCAAGCGCATGCTCGCCGAGTGGGAAAAATCCAACCCCGGCCGCAGCGAGACGATCTTCCGTGCCATGGGCAACATCGCGCCGTCGCAGCTGACGGATCGCCGCCTGTTCGACTTCGCGGCGCTTGGCGCACGCGAAGGCGCGGCGCGACCCGACGCCCACGCCTGGCTCGCCGGCGGCGACACCGTCGACGACAACGACTGATCCTTTCCTCTTCCCGCTTCGAGGCCTGCCGACCATGACCCTTTTCTCTTCCGTCGAACTCGCGCCGCGCGATCCGATCCTCGGCCTCAACGAAGCCTTCGGCGCCGATACCCGTGCCGACAAGGTCAATCTTGGCGTGGGCGTCTATTACGACGCCAACGGCCACGTGCCGCTGCTGCGCGCGGTGCGCGAGGCCGAGAAGGCCCGCCTGGAAGCCCAGCTTCCGCGTGGCTACCTGCCCATCGACGGTATCGCGCTGTACGACAGCGCAGTGCAGAAGCTGTTGTTCGGCGAGGCGTCGCCCCTGCTCGCCGAGCGCCGCGTGGTCACCGCGCAGGCCTTGGGCGGCACCGGTGCGCTGAAGGTCGGCGCCGACTTCCTCAAGCGCCTCGATCCCTCCGTGCCCGTGGCCATCAGCAACCCCAGCTGGGAAAACCACCGCGCCCTCTTCGAAGGCGCCGGGTTCGAGGTGGTCGATTACCCGTACTACGATGCCGTCACGCACGGCGTGGATGTGGATGCGATGCTCGCCGGCCTCGCATCGCTGCCGAAGGGCGCCATCGTGGTGCTGCATGCCTGCTGCCACAACCCGACGGGCGTGGACCTGACACCCGCCGACTGGACGCGCGTCATCGACACCGTGCAGGCGCAGGGCCTGGTGCCGTTCCTGGATATCGCCTACCAGGGCTTCGGCGACGGCATCGAGGCGGATGCCCTGGCCGTGCGCCTGTTCGCGGAGGCCGGTGTGGCGTTCTTCGTCGCCAGCTCGTTCTCGAAATCGTTCTCGCTGTACGGTGAGCGCGTGGGTGCCCTGTCCATCGTCACGGGCTCGCACGACGAAGCGCTCCGCGTGCAGTCCCAGGTAAAGCGCGTCATCCGCACCAACTACTCCAATCCGCCGACCCACGGCGCCGCGGTGGTCTCGGCCGTGCTCAATCACGACGCGCTGCGCGCGCAGTGGGAAGCCGAGCTGGGCGAGATGCGCGAGCGTATCCGGGCCATGCGCCGGGGCCTGGTCGAGCGCCTGGCCAGGCATGGCGATTTCGGTTTCATCGAAGCCCAGCGCGGCATGTTTTCCTACTCCGGGCTTTCCTCTGCCCAGGTGGATCGGCTGCGCACCGAGTTCGGCATCTATGCCGTCGGCACCGGCCGTATCTGCGTGGCGGCGCTCAACGAGGGCAACCTGGACCGCGTCGCCGCGGCGATCGCCCAGGTCGTCTGACCCGCTCCGCCGCTCCTTTCGTCGGCGGGCGCATGGCGCCCGTCGCGGTCCCTCATTCGCAAGAGAATCGCCGATCCATGTTCTATCGCAATCTCACCCTGTTCCGTTTCTCCGCTTCCGTCGCCGCCGATCTCGAGCGCCTTGACGAGGCGCTGCCCGAGCATCGCCTGCGTTCCGTCGGCCCCATGGAATTGTCCACGCGCGGTTTCATCTCGCCCCTGGGACGCCGGGAAGAAGCCCTCACGCATTCGGTGGCGTCCAACGTCATGGTCACCGTGGCCGGGGAGGACAAGCTGCTGCCCACGTCCGTGATCAACGACGAGCTGGCCAACCGCGTGCAGAAGATCGCCGAGGAAGAAGGTCGCAAGGTCAGCGGCCGTGAGCGCAAGCGGATGAAGGACGACGTCATGAACGAACTGCTGCCGCGGGCGTTCGTGCGCACGTCGCGCATGTCGGCTTTCGCGGACAAGAAAAACGGCTGGCTGATCATGGACACCTCCAGCCGCAAGTCCGCCGAGAACACCCTCAGCCAGATCCGCGAGGCCCTGGGCAGTTTCCCGGCCGTGCCGCTGGCCCCGGAGGAATCGCCCCGCCTGCTCATGACGCACTGGGTGTCCACGGGCGAGCTGCCGGCGGGCCTGGCCCTGGGCGACGAGTGCGAATTGCGCGATCCGGCCACGGCATCGGGGGCCATTGCGCGCTGCCGCCGCCAGGATCTCGACACGGAAGAGATCCGCGAGCATCTGCGCACCGGCAAGCAGGTGTTCCAGCTGGGGCTGGTGTTCGACGATCGCATCTCGTTCGTGCTGGGTGAGGATCTCATCCTGCGCAAGATCAAGTTCACCGACGTGGTGCTCGACGAGCAGGCAGACAGTCCCGAATCCGCCGCGGCGGAAATGGACGCCAATTTCGCCCTGATGGCCGGCGAATATGCGAGGCTGCTCGGCAAGCTGGAAGAATGGTTCAAGTTGCCGCGCCCCGAGTGACGAGGGCGCCGCGTCGCAGGAATTGACATGGCTTGGTGGGATGTTGGTCGGGATCGAAGCGAGACTCGCCACATGGCATCGGAAGAGAGCGACTGGCTGGAACTGTCCACGGCAACCGGCGGCACCATCCGGGTGCTCAAGGCAGCGCATCCGCGTGCCCGCCGCCTGCGGCTCACCGTCACCTCCCGGGGGGCGCGCCTTACCTATCCCCACGGCACGCACATGGCGCAGATGACGGCCTTCCTCCGTCATCACGCCGACTGGCTCGAGCAGAAGCTGGACGAGTTCCACCTCGATGCCACGCCGCTGCCAAGGCTGAAGGTGGGCGTACCCACCACCTTTCCGTTCCGGGGCGAGGACATCGCGCTGGACTGGGCAGAGGGCCCTTATCCTCGTGTCGAACAGCACGACGACGGCATCACCCTGGTGATACCGCGTCCGCACGCGCGGGCCCTCCTCATTGCGCGTGGCCTGCTGGCCACGCACTTCGAGGCGCAGATACGGCGTGATGTGTCACGCTGGTTGCCGGCCTACATTCCGATGATCAACGCGGCCCCCACGGCCCTGAAGATCCGTCCGCTGAAAAGCCTCTGGGGCAGCCTGGACACGCGGGACAGGATCAACCTCGATCTGGCCCTGGCGCTCGCTCCGCCCGTGGCCTTGCGTTATGTGCTGGTGCACGAGTTGTGTCATCTGAAGGTCCGCAACCACTCGCCGCGCTTCTGGCAATGGGTCGAGAGCATCTTCCCGGACTGGAAGGAGCAGCGGCATTGGCTTCGGGCGCACGGCAGCGGCCTGAAGATGCAGCTCGACCGGCTGGTTGCCGACATCGCCGATTAAGGCGCGGGCTCCGGCAGCTCCGGCACCAGCCGGAACTGCCCGGCTTCCAGCATGACCGGCCGTCCCGGAGACGTGCGCAGCACATAGTGCCTGCCCTGCGTACCGACGATGGACAGGAGGTCCAGGCTGTCCTGGCCGGCGGCTCGGGATTGCAGCAGGTCCCGCACCTTTATCTCGACGGCGAAGCCGCGTGTGCGGTCGAGTAGCCGTACGCCGCTACCGTCGACGATGGTATGCATGGGCGCATGCGGCGGCACGGCGCTCAGCCGCACGCCGAAGACGTCCCGTTCCTGCGCCTCGCTGCGTATCGCCCCCCACGTCATGCCGGGCCGCGCCGCGCCGAAGAACGCGCTTTGCTGGAGTGGATTCTCGTCGTAGAACCAGAGGCGCTCGGGCAGGTCGGCCTCGGCGACCTGCCGCAGGCGGCCCGGTAGTGAAGGGCCGACGTCGAACGAGGCGCGGATGGATTGCTCGGCGCGTATCAGCGCCTGGTGGAACCCGGCGCGCTGGCCGTCGGTCACGATACGGCGCGTGGGCAGGCCACGTATTTCGCGATACATCTGGTCCGACACCAGCTGTCGTTCGATCGCATCGGGAAAGCTCTGTTCGAGTTGATTGACGTATTCGCTGTAGAAGTCGCGCGCGGGCGTGGCATCCGTGGCCGGGCGGCCGACGGAGCGGCGATGTCCCGCGTGACGGTCGGCGTGCCAAAGCTCGCCCTGCAGCCGGATCACGGGCCCTGTTGCCTCGATGCCCGCAGGGGGCGCGGCACCGAGCCGGATGGTGCGGGTGGCTGCGTGGTAATTGGCTTCGTACAGCTTGCCTTCGATCGCCGCAAACAGCTTGCCGTCGATGCGATACATGCCCTGGGGGTCGGGTACGCCCGTCGCCGTGACGCCTTTGGCCAGGTAGCGCCGGTGGGTGCCGGGCGTGGGGCGCGCCAGGGCCCGGCTGACCAGTGCGCCTCCGATCGCGCGGAAGTGCACGGCGTAGGGTGCCGTGGTCGCGTGCAACGCCGAGATGCCCAGCGAATACGCCGCCAGTGCCATGACATAGCCTTCGGTGGCGTCGACGAAGCCATCACCGTAGCCGCCTGCCTTGATCGCGTCGTAGGCCCGCCAGGCGGCCGGAGCAACGCGGAATGGCGCGGTAACGGTGGCGATCAGGGTCTGCGCGGGAAGGACGTGAGCCGGATTGCGGTGCCACATGTCGAGCAGGAACTCGCGGTTGGCATCACGGGCGCTGCGTGTGAGCGATTGCACGTTGCGCAACGCGTGGTCGAGCGCGGTGTCGTAGAGCGCGTCGAACGGGTCGCCCGCGATGTCCTTGACGCCGGGAGCGATCGTGGCCTCGCCTTCCACCGCCGAGGTGTCCTGGCCAAGTATCCAGGCAAGGCTGCGATTCGCATTCAGGCGAAGGCGTTCCTCACCCGGCATGGTGTCGTGCGCCGCGGGAAGCCGGTCGAGCAGGTAGTCACGGAACGCGGCATGACGGAAGAACAGGCGATCGGCTTCGTCACGATCGCGGAATTCGCGGAAGGCCGCGCCATCCGGTGCGTCGGGGGTGTAATAGATCAGCGTCGCCGACGCCGCACCCCGTGCCCCCGTGTAGGGTGACTCGGCGATTTGCATCACGTCGCGCAGGGGCATGTCGCGAAACGTGACCTGTCGGACCAGGGCAGGCGACGGCCCTCCCTGGCCAAGCGCATCGAGCAGGGCGTCGACGCGTTCGCGCCCGCTGGCGGTGAGCCCGAGGTGGCGTGCCTCGCCGTAGTCGTGGCGCATGCTGGCCACGCGCGCCTCGACGGCGGCGTGCCGCATCCGGGCCATGCGCGACTCACGAAAGCCGCGCCGTCGCAGTGCGGCCTGGGGCCCGTCGCGCAGCTCGCCGAGCAGCTGTGTCTGGTAATGGGTGTGGATGTCCAGCCGGTTGAGAACGGCACGAATGTAGGGATCGCTGAACGCCGGGATGAGGTGACCGTCCTTGCCGTGGGCACTGAACCGGTCCGCACCGATGGCAGGCACGTTGCTGTAGGCCGCGTCGATGAGCGAGGCATGCAAGGGCTCCGGGCCGTAGATCAACGCCGTCAGCGAAGCGAGGCGCGCGGCGGGATCCAGCGAGCGGTCGAGCGTCAGGGTGATGTCTCGGGGATGCTCCGTGACGCCCAGTGCCTTCAGGACGGGCTCCAGTTGCCCGATGGCGTAGTCAAGCAGTTCCGTCGGCGGGTCGATCCCGGCAAGGGCCTGCCGATCCGCCATGGCTTGCAGGGTGTCCATGTATTCCGCGCGGGAGCGTCGCCAGTCGGCGGCGAGCGAGGGGGGCACGGTGAGCAGTCGCTCGGTTTCGAGGGCGATGCGCAGGCGCGCCTCACGCACCCCCAGGATGGCTTCGACATCGACAACGTCGGCCAGGTCGACGGCATCGCGCAGGCGATCGGCCAGCCGCTGGGCCCGTCCAGGCAGTGCGCGCTCGAGTTCGAATTCGATCCATGCCTGTTCGATCTTGTCGCGCTGCGTGGCGACGACGCGATCGACCACGGTGGCCAGGGCGGGCCCATTCAGGCGGTGTGACCCGACGCATGCCTCCGTGGCATGGACGTTGACCCTGGCACGCGCCAGGCCGGGGAGATCGACCCGCGCGGCCAGGACGGCCCGCACCTGCTTCTCCATGGCGGCATGTGCCTGCGCGAGGTCGGCATACCGATCCCATCCGCGCGTCGCGGTGAAGGCCATGACGATGCCTCCCGGGCGCGTGTCCACGACCAGCAGTGAACCGGCGTGCGGCGCATCGCCGATCGTCACCTCGCGCCACTCGATGTAGGGCGGGGGCACGGCATGCGGCACCAGCGCGGCGGCGACGAGCGCGCGGGCGTCGTCGTCCAGCGTGCGATCGAGGCCTTGCAGGACGGCCAGGTCGGACAGGGTCGTGCGCAGGGTGTCTTCCAGGGCGCCGCGCCGCGATCGCGTGCCGGCCGTAGCTTCGATCCCGCCCTCCCAGAAGGCCCCGACATCGGCCACGAAGGCGCTGAGCGTTTCGGCGGAGAACGTTTCGGGGAGGGCGGGCATCGCCGTCTGCTGCTCGATAAGCCAGCGCTCTGCGGCGATCAGCCTCTGGGCGGTGTCGATCGCCTCATGGTGGGTCTCGCGTACCTCGGCGGGCGGCGCGGAAGGGGGCATCGCATCCATGCGGAAACCTTGTGGGAAAGGAATCCGCAGGTTACGGATGGGGTGACCTCATCGTCTGTCGGTGAAAGACCGCTGCACAAAGGCGCAATGACGCAGCCATCGGCAGGGTGTCACGGACCCCGTGCCCGTCTTCAGTGAGCCAGGGCGAACCCCGTGAGGATGCGCGCCGTTTCGTCGGGTTTCTCGAGCATCGGCATGTGGTTGCAACCGTTCATGACGGTGGCACCGATGGACGGGGAGCTTTTCAGTCCGCCGCGCAGCGTGTCCAGCGCGGATGCGTCGATGATCTTGTCCTCGCGGCACCAGACGCCGAGCACCGGCATGGACAGGCTGCCGATAACGGGATCGAGCGAGTAGGCCTGCGCAGGCTCGCTCAGGCGGGCGAAGGTGCGCTCGATGAAGGCGCGATCCTTTTCGTTGCGCGCCAGCAGCGCGTCCTCGACCCGGCCGGGGATGTGCGGCGGGTTGAGGAATATCCGCGCGAGCAGCGCCTCTAGGTCGGCACGGTCGTGGAAGATGAAGGGGTCCTTCCCCGCCTTGACGTCGCGCACGAAATCGTTGTCCTTGAAGGTGAGCCCCAGCGAACTCATCAGGACCAGGCTGGCCACCTGGTCGGGGTGTTCGCTCGCGTACACGCCGGCAATGGCGCCACCCATCGAATGGCCGACCAGCAGGAAGTGCCCGAGGCCCGTGGCGGCGGCGAATGCCTGAAGACGCGCCGCCTGGGCGGGGACACCGTAGTCGCCTCCATCGTTGCGCGACGACTCGCCCCAGCCGGGGAGGTCGGGCGCCACCACGTGGAAGTGATCGGTCAGGCCCTTGGCCATCTCCAGCCAGGTCTCCTTGTTGGCCGCGAAACCGTGCAGCAGGACGATGGTGGGGCCGGTGCCGCCCTCGTAGTACGACCAGGTGGTGTCGCCCGCGACCACCTGCTTCTTTTCCATGTGCGCAGCCATCGCCAGGCGGGCCGCGTCGGCCTTCAGCAGCAGCGAGGGTGCGAACAGATAGACACCGCCGGCGCCGACGCCCAGTACCAGGGCCACGACGACGAGGAACTTGAGCCGGCGGATCAGCAGGCGCTGCCAGAGCGGCCGGCTGGATGTCGGGGCGGGGAGCGGGGTCTTGGCCATGGGATCGGGAGCCTGAACAAAGGACGCCCCGCAAGATGCGGGGCGTCGTGACGGTATGCAAGCCTGGGGGCTTACTTCTTCGATGTGCCGGCGAGGATACGTTCCACCGCCTGCTGGGTCATCGGGTGATAGCCGCTCTTCGCCTTGGCGTACGTGGCCTTGGCATAGGCCAGGCCTTCCGGGGTGCGGGCGAAGGCGCGGTACACCGGTGTGGTCAGGTAGAGCCGGCCGATGCGTGTCATGTGCTCGGCTGCGGCGGTCCAGACGTCCTTGTCGCCGGCGGCGATGGCGTGCGCGTACCAGCGCATGCCGATCTCGGCGTTCGGCGTGCCGGTAAGGTGCCAGGCAGCATCCAGCGCCTTCATGCTCGCCAGCGGCGGCACGTCGGGGAGGCGGTCGAGGAAATACATCCACTCCTGGGTGTTCCAGCCCTTCGCATCGAGCCTGTCGGCGGCGAGGGTGCCGGCAAGGAATGCGGTGCGCTGCGCGTCGATGCTGTCGAAGCGCGGCGAGGCGGGCAGCGGCGCATCCTTCGGGATGCCCGGCTGCCATATCCATGCACGGGCCTCGGCCTCGCTCATCTTGCCGGGGTATTTATCGAGAAGGTTCGCCTTGAGGTAGGCGAACATCGTGTCCGTATCGATACTCTGGAAGGCGAAATGGGCGAAATAGCCCTTCAGGTACGCATCGAACGTGTCGCGGCCGAACCGTTGCTCCAACGTGCGCAGGAACCACGAGCCCTTGTCGTATGCCACGGAGGACAGTGAATCGTCCGCGCCCACGCCACGCGCGTCCGGCGTCAGCTTCTGCGTGTTGGCAGGCATCTGGCCGATCGTCTTCTGCAACTCGCGCGCGGACAACAAGGCTTCCTCGTCCGCCAGCGCCTTGCCGTACACCGCTTCGGTGATGCGGCCCTGGACATAGGTGGTAAAGCCCTCGTTGAGCCAGATATCGCGCCACGCGGCGCTGGTGACCAGGTTGCCCGACCATGAGTGGGCCAGCTCGTGCGAGACCAGCGAGACCAGGCTCTTGTCGCCGACCAGCACGGTCGGCGTGGCGAAGGTCATGTTCGGGTTTTCCATGCCGCCGAACGGGAACGACGGCGGTAGTACGAGGATGTCGTAGCGTCCCCATGCGTACGGGCCGTACAGCTGCTCGGTGGTGGCGATGAGCTTTTCGGTGTCCTCGAACTCGTGCGCGGCCTTGCCGACCACGCTGGGCTCGGCATAGACGGCGCTGCGCGGCCCGGTTTCCTTGACCGCCAGGTCACCGGCGGCGATCGCCAGCAGGTACGACGGAATGGGATGCGGCTGGTCGAAGGTGAAGTCGCCATCCAGCGGATGCTTCGCGTCGTTGATGGCGCTCATTACCACGCGGACATCCTTCGGCGCGTGGATATGCGCGTCGTAGGTAAAGCGGATCGCGGGGGAATCCTGCAGCGGTACCCACGAACGGGCGTGGATCGACTCCGATTGCGAGAACATGAAAGGCTGTTTCTTGTCCGCCGTCTGTGCCGGCGTCAGCCACTGCAGCCCGGAGGCTTCCGGTGCGGTGACGTAGACGATGCGCACGCTGCCCGGATGCGTGGGGGCCTGGATCGTCAGCTTCGCGCCGAGTTCCTTGTCGCGGGGCGCCAGGGCGAACTTCAACGCCGATGCCTTGCCGCCGGCGCCGAGGGCTTCCACGCGGACGATCGTCAGGTCGCGCGTATCCAGCACGAGGTCGCTGGCCCCGGGTGCCTTCCAGTCGAGCTTCAACGTGGCTTGGCCGGCCAGTTCGCGCTTGCCGAAGTCCAGCGTCAGGTCGAGGTCGAGGTGGGTGACCCGGACCGTATCGGGCTGGGCATAGGAGTGCGGATCGGCGGCAAGGGCCGCCGCCGGGAACGCGAGGGCGAGGACGAGGATGGATGGCAGGCGCATGGAGGCTTCCGGTGCAGGCAAGCCTCCAGTATGCCACCCGGTGCCGGAGGTCTTCCGGCACCGGGGCGGATCAGGGGCGCGGTGCCGGTGGCGACGGCCACGTGCCGAGTTCGAATTCGCCCGCGGTGAGCCATACGTCACGTACAGCTGCCGGATCCCCGATGGATGGATGCGGCGTGATCACCATGCCGGTGTTGCCCGGTCCGCCGGTGCGGGACAACCGGAACAAAGGCAGGCCGTCGCTGCCGGGTCGTGTCCTTACGGCGCGCAGGTCGACCCGCACCCAGCCGCGTGCGACGGAACCGAGCGTGTCGCCTGCACCGACGCCAGCCACGACGGCACCCGGAATCTGGGCCAGCGGCGTCTCGGGGGGCAGCGTCAGGCCGGCGACGCCTCCCACGCGCCCCTGGGCGAGGATGCCCTGGGGGAGACGTATGTCGGTGGCACCGACGCGCGCGGCGATGTCCGCCTCCGAGAGGTAGATCCATACCGTGTCGGGCCATGCCGTCGGCGGCAACTCGACCAGGGGCGTCGCGGCCGGCCGGGTCAGTGCCAGGCCTGCCGGATGACGTACGGCGACGCCGCCGGAGTAACCCGCCCGTGGCTCTGCCGCGCCTGATGCCGACGCCGCGGGCGCGGCAGCCCGCGGCGGCGCGGAGAACGGTTCCACGCGCGCCGGGGCCGGGATACGCGGGATCCGGGATGCGTGCTCGAGGGCACGCTGGAAATAGCCCTGCTGCGCGGCGGAGAGGCCGCGCCCGCGTGCCGCGGGATCCGCGAGCCGCATGCTGGCATAGATCGACACGGCCTCGGACTGACTGCCGGCGAGACGCTGCAATTCGATCAGCAGGCCCCTCCGCTGCGCGCGGCTGAGCATGGCCACGCGCGGCTGGGCGCGCTCGGTCCTGACGCGTCCGAGCAGCTTGCGTGCGCGATCCTCGCCACCCCCGCGCAACCCGACGTGCCGTGTCGTTCGCCACATGCCGGACGCACTGCGTTCGATCGCGGGGCCGGTGAACTGCGCGTCGAGCGCACCGGGGCGCGCGAGTCGCCATGTGCCGTTGCCGGCATCGAAGCGCACACCGTACAGATGGCCGTGCTGGCTGATGTAGTGGTTGCCGCGCAGCGTCAGCACCCCCGCATGTACCGACTCGGCACCGGAAGGGTCGATGCCCCGGGCGACGAAGCGCGATTCGAAGACGGCCTCCGGAGGCGCTATACGCTGGCGGCTGGACACGATGCTGGCCGAACGGTTGCCGGTGCGGATCAGGCTACCCGGAAAGCTGGCGCCGAGCACTGGTCGTACCCCGATGACGTTGAGCGACGAGTGGTACGCCTGGACCATGTCGAGGAAGGCCTGCGGGTGGTCGCCTGCCTTGATGTTTTCCTCCATGCGCCACAAGGCGGGCATGATCTGCGCCGTTTGTCGCAGGGTCTGTTCGAGAAGGTCGCCCGCGAGGGTGTGCACCGGGCTGGCGGCGGCTGTCGCGGATGCGAGCGCGTGCGCGGCCGACTGCCAGTCCGCCACCCCGGTGGAACGCGTCAACGTGGCGACATGGTCCTTCAGCAGGGACACCGAGGTAGCGTAGAGCGCGTCGATCAGGTGGCCGCCCACCACGCGATGGTCGAGATCTTCCTCCATGCGCGTGTACTGGCCCGTGTCCTGCTGCGCGAACACCCAATGGCTGCGTCGTGTGGCGTCGGACACCTTGAATCGCCGTGTGCCGTTGGGCGCGGTTTCCGCGAACGTGCCGGGAAGCCGGTCGAGCAGCCAGCGTTCGTTCGCGGGATCGAGGAAGAAGCGGCGCGCCGCGTCCTCGCGCGTATGGAATTCACGGAACGCCACGCCGTCCGGTGCCCCTGGGGTGTAGAGCACCACGCGGGACGAACTGTTCTGCGAGCTGGCGCCCACCTCGAATACGTCGGCCAGGGGTACACCGGCATAGGTCACCTGGCGCGCCACGATCGTATAGCCGTCCACCGTGGGTCGCGAGGACGGCTCCGGCGCATCGATCACCGCCTTCATCCAGCGGTAGCCGATGTCCCGGTCGGCGTAGGCGAAGGCCCGCGGTACATCCTGCCGGTAGTAGGACAGGCGGCTTTCTTCCAGCTCGAAACGCATGCGGGCCTGCTGCAGGTCCCGGGCGATCGCGCGCGACGTCGTCGCCTCCGGGGACGACGTCAGGCGCCGGTCGAGATAGGCGGCATAGGCGGTACCCGCGTCCACACGGCGTACGACGTCCCGGATCGCCCGTCCGTCCAGCGAAACCGACGGCGCCGCGCCATCCAGGCGCTCCAGACCCAGCGCGGCGGCGGAGAGGCGACCGATGTTCTGGTAAGCGAACTCCACCAGCCCGGCGCGTTGGGTCGATGCACCCTGGAAGACATGGGACAGCAGCCCCGGTACATCGCCGGGCACCGGGGTGATGCGCACGACGAGATCGGCCGGTGCGTCGGTAACGCCAAGCGCCGTGAGTTCACGTTTCAAGGCGTCTTCGACGAACTCGTCCAGTGGTGTGATGTCGGTCAGGCCGGCGGCCGCGCGTCGCTGGCTGGCAGTGGCAAGGGTATCGACGTAGGCGCGGCGGGCCCGTGTCCAGTCGGCACGTACGGAGGCGGGCAGATCGGCCAGTCGTGCTTCTTCCACGGCGGTGCCCAGGCGGATGTCGCGGCGCGCGAGCATCGCATGCACGTCGAGATGATCGTTCAGGTCCAGTGCGTCGCGCACGCGATCGGCCAGTGCGCCCGCATCGACGAGGCCATCGGCGAAATCGCTCCAGGCCTCCGCGACGCGTTGTTCCTGTACGCGCGCGATGCGCGAGACCAGCACGTGGAAGGCATCCGGACCCATGGCGCGTGACGAAACGAACGGCGCATCCAGCAGTGGCTCGATATCGTCGTGCACGATGCCGGGCAGTTCCTCGTCGATCAGCAGGGTTTCCCGGAAATGCTTTTCGGCGGCTTCGTGCAGGGCGTCCAGGTGCGGAAAAGCCTGCCAGCCGGCCTCCGGCAAGAACAGCAGCACGAGATCGCTTTCATCCGGTTTCTGCAGCAACAGGGCACCGGCGTAGGGCGTGTCGCCGATGAGCAGCTCGCTGGCGACAAAGCCCGGCGGTGTGCCGGCGGCAGAGCGCGCGAACGACGTGGCCCATGTCACCGCGCGCTCGTCCAACGTGCCGTCCAGCCCGAGCAGCAGGGCATCGTCGCGCATGGCGCCGGCCAGCTGCGCGGCAAGTGCGGAGGCACGGGAGAAAGGGGGCGCTCCCGGTGCCAGGGCGACGGGCGCGCGCCAGTACGCGGTCAGACCGTCGAGATAGGCCTCCTTTCCTTCTGCGGTCGGCGAGGCGGGCCATGCGGGGAGGGCGCTGCGCTGTTCGACGAGCCAGTGCTGTACATCTGCAAGGCGCTTGACGGTATCGAGCGCCTGCTGGTGCTCGCTCTGGGTTATCGCGGGCGGTGCCTGCGGCGGTGTGGTGTCCATATCGCGTCCTTTGCGTGGGGAATCTCCACGCAAAGGTTAGGCAGGCCGAGGGGATCGGTCTGTCCGTGTCGCACACTGACAACGTGTCGCCGTCTTACAGCACGGCTGTGAGGCAACCCCTCAGAGCTTATAAGCGCGATGGATCGCGACGATGCCGCCGGTGAGGTTGCGCACTTCCACATGGCCGAAACCAGCGGCCAGCATCATGCCCTTGAGGGTTTCCTGGTCGGGATGCTTGCGGATCGACTCGGCGAGGTACTGGTAGCTGTCGCCGTCGTTGGCGAACAGCCGGCCCAGGCGAGGCAGGATCTGGAAGGAATGCACGTCGTACAAGCGCGAAAGCACCGGGCTGTGCACCTTCGAGAACTCCAGCACCAGGGCGCGTCCACCGGGCTTGAGGATCCGGTGCATATCGGCCAGCGCCTTGTCCTTGTCGGTGACGTTGCGCAGGCCGAAGGCGATGGTGACGGCGTCGAAACTGTTGTCGGGAAACGGAAGCGTCTCCGCGTTCATCTGCGCCCAGCGCAGGCCCGAGACCAGGCCCCGATCGGTCAGGCGGTCACGGCCGACGCCGAGCATGGCGGCGTTGATGTCGCCCACCACCACTTCACCCTCGTCCCCAACCACCGGCTTGAGCAGGGCGGCGATGTCACCCGTGCCACCCGCCAGGTCGAGCACGCGGTCGCCGCGACGCACACCGCTGACCGCGACGAAATGGCGCTTCCACAGGCGATGGACGCCGAAGGACATCAGATCGTTCATGAGGTCGTAACTGCGTGCGACCGAGGTGAATACCTGGCCGACGAGTTTTTGTTTGTCTGCGACAGGTACGTCGCGGAAACCGAAATGGGTGGTGTCGTGCTTGTCCATGCATGGATGGTACCCCGTTGCCGATCCCCGGGCGAGCCGTCGCGCCGCGCGGGGATCGGCAGGGTGCGAGGGGCTAGGGGAGATTCAGGGCCGTGAAATCGCCGGCCTCCAGCCCGAGGAAGCTGAGCGGGAAACCGGCATCGGGCTGAAGCACATAGGTGGTGACGCCACCGTGCCGGTCCTCGATGACGCGGATCCCCGGACGATCGCCGGCCCCGAGCCGCGCGCGGTATCGATCCAGGCGGATGTGCAGCCAGTCGTGGCCGTCCGCGGGCAAGGGTGCATCACCTCGCGCCGGCAGCCCGCGCAGGCCCGATCGGGGTACCGATTGCAGCGGCACGACCAGCGAGCCATCCCGCCCCATGCCGAGCAGCGCATCGCCCGGGTGATGCGCGTGCCATACCGAAGCGGGCCATTCTTCCGGTGACAGGACACGCCACGTCGCGCCGGGCGGCGGCGTGGCGCCCGGAGGCAGCGGCTCGACCGGCGTGCTGCGTGCTTCGCGCAGGGCGTCGTTCCAGGCCGTTCGCTGGCGCAGCGTCACGAAGCGCGGCGTCGGTTGGGAGGTGGCTTCCCAGTAGAGCAGGTTGGCCTCACCCACATTGTGCAGGCGGCGTCGGAACGCGTGCTGGAACGTCCAGCGCTGGAACTCGGAAAGTCCCTGCAACTCCTGCCCCATGATGCCGCGCGTGTTGGGCTGCGGCATGGCCCCCGGTTCCACCCAGCCGCCACGCAGGCCGATATCCGTCCGGACCCGCCACGGGCCCGAAGGTCCGGGTTCGATGAGGGGGCCGGGGAAGGTCGCATCCAGGGCGTTGGGCCGCTTCAGCCGCCAGGCATCCAGCGCGGCGTCCTGGCGTATCTCGAAAACACGGCCTTGCTGACGGAGGTAGCGACGCCCATCCAGCCAGTGAATGCCGTTTGCATCCGGTCGCGTCCCGCTGAGATCGACGCCGTCGACGGCATACCGGGTGTCCAGCGCCGGATGGCGGTCCGGAAGACGCAGTGATGACGGCGCGCGCTTCCCGCCGCGACCTTGCGGCAAGGTCAGCACGGACCGGCGGCCAGCGGAAAGGCCACCATGCCAACCCACCAGGCTCAGGGACGCGGTGTACGCCTCGGTGAAATCCACGAAGGCCTGGCTGCCGTTACCGGCCTTGACGTTGTCGTAGAAACGCCACGTGGCCTGCAACGCCTGGCCGACGGCACTGATGGTCTCCATGATCGGTGCCGTCGGGCCGCGACTTCCCGACAAGGCCACCCGGAGAATTCCCCTGATCGAATCAGTATCGGCCTGTGCCGTGCTTCGCCCGGCCCAGGCCACGTCGCGGGCCTGTCGCACGATCTCCGCATCGAACAGGGCCGTGCGGACGTCGCCATCCACGACCCGTTCCTCGAAGGGGCCCTCCGTGAGCGTGCCACGGCCATCGCTGGGGGCGCTCAGCACCCAGTGCGCACGTGCCGTCGATGCGGACACGCGAAAGCGCCGTCCGCTGCCGTTGGGACGTGTCTCGCCGAATTCGGCGGGAAGCCGCCGCAGCAGGTATTCCTCGAACGCGGACGCATAAAGGAAGTGTCGTGCGGCCGTCGCCCGGTCGGCGAACTCGCGGAACGACAGGCCATCCGGCGCCCCGGGCGTGTAGAGCACCACGCGCGACGAGCTGCGCGGGTCCTGCACGCCGATGACCAGCACGTCGCTGACTACCTCGCCCTGATAGACCAGTTGTCGCACGCTGACGCGGTGGCCGCCCACGGTGCGCCGGGTGGCAGCGGCCGGGCTGTCGAGCACCGCTTCGACCATGCGGTATCCCCGGTCGTCGTTGTCGTCGAGGAAAACAGCGGGTTCGTCGGTGAGGTAAGACGCCATGCGTGCGTCGGCGGCTTCCAGGCGCATGCGCGCCTGCTGCAGGCGCATGGTGCTCGTACGATAAGGGCGTCCGTCAGGATCGCGCAGCTTTTCGCGCAGGTACGTGGCGAAGCGGGGTGCGAGGTTGAGCTCGCGAACGATGTCACGCAGTGCCTGCAAGGGTGGGGGCGTGCCTTTCGCGCTGATCACGCGCAACGATCGCGCATCGATGACGCCGGTGTTGCGCAGCGCGAATTCGGCGAGACTCATGCGTGTCGTGCCGGTCGATGAGGTTGAGCCCGGTAGGGTCAATGCTTCCGTGCCGGTGGTCTCGATCGCGATGTCGGCCGGATCGACGTCGATCCGGTGCCGCGACAGCGCAGCGACGAGTTCGCGCCGGCTCCACTGTGCAAGGTCGAGCGGGATGTGCGAGGGATGCCGCTGTGCGGAACCGACGGCCAGCATGCCGGCCATCCGATATTCCGCCACGGCGCGGCGCCAGCCCTGCGCCACCTCGGCGGGCACGCGCGCCAGGCGTGCCTCGCTTGCCGCTACCGCGAGGCGCATTTCGCGCGCGCTGACCAGGGCGAACACGTCGATCAGGTCGTGCAGGTCGTCGGCGGCCGCGATGTCGTCGGCGAATGGCGATGCATCTGCCGCGCCCGCTTCCGGCCATGCGTCCGCCACCTTCTGACGGTGCAGCTCGCCCATGCGGCGCGCGAGGACCTGGAATACATCGCCGTGCAGGGGCGCGGAATCGACGAAGCGTACCGCGGTGACGACCTGCTGTGCCTCGTCCGCGCGCACGCCCGGCAGCGTCTGGCGGTGGGCCATGACCTGGCGCAGGCGAACCTCCGTGCGCGCGTGCAACGCATCGAGCGTTTCGAAAGTCTCCCAGCCATGGTCCGGCGTAAAGAGCAGCGTGGGCGATCCTGGCGTTTCGCGGGTGACGATCACCGCGCCGGCGTAGTCGACCTCGCCGATGCGCAGGCTGCGTACGTCGGTACCCGGCGGCAACGCACCGCCGTGCGAGCGAGCGAAACCGGTGGCCAGCGAAGCGGCGGCCTCGTCCAGGGTGCCGTCGATGCGTCGCACGATGGCTTCGTCGCGCATGGTGGCGGCAAGTCGTGCCGCCAGGGCGTCGATACGTGCCACGGAGGGCGTGCCGGGCGCACCATCGACCGACTGGCGCCACCAGGCATCCAGTCCGGCAAGATACGCCATGCGATCTTCGGCGTGGGGTGTGGCCGGCAGAGCGGGGAGCGCGGCTTGCTGCTCGGCCAGCCATGCCTGCACGTCCAGCAGTCGCCGAAGCCCGTCGATGGCCTCCTGTTGCGTACTGCTGACGATGGCAGGCGGTGCCTGCGGTGGAGTCATATCCATGCTGCATCCTTTGCTTGGGAAAGTCCGTCGCAAAGGTTAGGTGCGTGGCCCGCGCGCGTCTGTCCCCGGCCAGGCGCGTCCCGTGTCGGGTGATCCAAGGCAGCGGCGTGGGCAGCGCGTCGGTGTCGTCACTGCCCGGCCTTACACGCCCGGATGCTCCCGATGACGTATTTCCTCGTTGGCCACATGGCGCTCATGCAGCGACTCGGCGGTGGTTTCACCAGGATCGGCGGGCGGCCGCGCGTCCAGGTCGCGATCGTTGTCGCCGCCGGGGGTGATCTTCAGAATCGAGTGACGCACCTCGCGCGCGAGGATGACGCGTGCATCGCGCACCATGTCCTCCAGGGCGTCGCTGAAATCCAGCTTGCCCGCCTTGTCCGTCCAGACGATCTTCACCTCGCGCAGTTTCTGGATGAAGCCGCGGAACAGCGCCTTGTCGAAGAACTCCGGTGCCGACAGCTCGTTGAGCAGGCCCAGTCGCTGGGCCGTAAGCGTGCACGCGGTTTCCAGCTCGCCGGAACTCATGGTATGCGGGCCGTTCTTCACCAGCGCGGCGATGGCGATGTAGTACCGCTCGAAGGCCTGCAGCATGCTTCGTGCGATGACGCGGAGCTGGTACGCGCCGTCGTCCTGGCCCGGTCCGCGCTCGAGCACGCGACCGTCGGCGCTGGACTCGAGCAGGCCCCGGCGGACGAAGAACTCGATGGTGTCCTGCAACTGCGCCGCAAAGCCGTCCTGGTCCCAGGGCAGGAACAGTTCGCCCTGGATGAACGGGTAGATGACCCGGCCCAGCCGGATGACGGACGAGCGTGACATGCGGCGGTTGTTGAGGAAGCACGCCGCCACCCACGCCGCCGCCGCGTTGAGGTGCAGCACGTTGTTGCGGAAGTAGGACAGCAACACCGCCTGTTCGCCGTCCGTGACGAGCACGTCGCCCAGCGGATGGCGCACCCGGCGAATCCAACCCATCTGCTCGCCGTAGGCGACGATGCTTTGCGGGTTCATCGGCGTGATGGTGACCCGATCCGAGTAGGGCAGTTCGACGAACATCGACTTGGTCAGCTCGAGCTGGGCCAACAGGTCGTTTTCCGCCATCGCGTGCTTCGGCGTGGCCAGCACCACAAGCGCCAGCAGGTTGATCGGATTGACGTCTGCGGCGCGGTTGATGTTGATCTGGATGCGGTCGGCAAGATCGTCGACCACGCCATTCATCCAGTCCGGGCGGGTATCGGCGTCCGCGGTGGTCGCGCGCCAGTCGGGGGCGACGGCATCGAGCATCGGCGTGAGCGCGATCGGCTCGCCGAAGTTCAGCGTCACGTGGCCGTAGCGCTGGCGCAGCACCTTCAGGCCGCGGATCAGGCCGAGCAGGGATTCCTTTTCCTTCGGCTTGCCCGACAGTTCGCCGATGTAGGACTTACCTTCCATCAGTTTCTCGTAGCCGATGTACACCGGCTGGAACAGCACGGGGCGGCGCGGTGCACGCAGGAACGCGCGCAGCGTCATCACCAGCATGCCGGCGCGTGGCGCGAGCAGGCGCCCCGTGCGCGAGCGGCCGCCCTCGATGAAGTATTCCAGCGGCACGCCGCGGTCCACCAGCTGCGCGAGGTATTCGTTGAACACCACGGAGTACAGCGCGTTGCCCTTGAAGCTGCGGCGCAGGAAGAACGCACCGCCGCGGCGCAGGATCGGACCCACCACCGGCAGGTTGAGGTTGACGCCGGCAGCGATGTGCGGCGGCACCACGCCCGAGTGATGCAGCTGGTAGGACAGCAGCAGGTAATCGGTGTGGCTGCGGTGGCAGGGCACGTAGATCACTTCGTGGCCGGGAGCCGCGGCACGCGCCTTGTCGAAATGGTGCATCGCGATGCCGTCGTACAGCTTGTTCCAGAAGTTGGACAGCAGGAACGACGACGAGCGCACCACGGGATGCGAGTAATCCGCCGAGATCTCCAGCGCGAAATCGCGCGCGCGACGCTGCGCCTTGGCCAGCGTGATGTTTTCCTTGCTGGCGGTGGCGGCGATGGCGTCGCGGACCGGCTCGGTGGTGAGCACGGCATCGACCACGGTGCGGCGATGGGAAAGGTCGGGTCCGATCACCGCGGCGCGAACGCGACGGAAGTGGGTGCGCAGCACGCGGGCGATCTTGCGGGTCAGCCGCTCCGGCGTGAGGCTGTGCGATTCGCCCATGACATCGCGCAACGAGACCGGCGTGGAGAAATGGACCACGGTATCGCGACCGTTGAGCAACAGCGCCAGCATCCGGCGGAAGCGGCCCACCACCAGCCAGTTTTCCGCGAACAGCACGCTGAACCAGCCGCTTTCGCGGGCCGGTGCGCGGCCGACGTAGATCGACACCGGCACCACCTGGATGTCGCGCGTGGGATCGTCCTCGATCGCGCGGATCAGCTGGCCGAGCGGTTCCTTCGGGCCCCTGGCGTCCGTGCGCCCGAACAGCCAGCCGTGCCGGCGGCTCAGCGAGAACACGGACCGGCGCCGACGGCCAGGCAGCTCGAGCAGCTGCATCGGGCTGGGTAACCCGGCCTCGCGGCAGGCGCGCTCGAGGATCAGGGCATCCGACGTGCCGTCGCGCTCGATGGCATAGCAGACCGCCGCGCCGCTCCTGAGCAGCGTGGTCGGTTCGGCCGGATCGCGCTTGATCCGGACCCAGGGTTCGAGGACACGCCCCAGCAGCTTGAACCACCAGGGTGAACGGGCGACATGGACGTGCGGAACTGCACTCATCGGGATTTCGGACATGCGGCGATTGTACGGCCTCAGCGCGCCCGGGCGGCTGCGACGGGTGCGCCGGGCGGCTTGCCTGGCGTGGCGGCGGTGGCCGCCGGCGCGGGCGCGCTCGTGGCCGGGGCGGGCTGGGCAAGGCGTGCATGGTCGTCGCGGACGCGTTGAAGCAGGTCGCTGTCGTACCAGCGGCCGTCGAGCAGCACCAGGGTTGCGTCGGTCTGGATCGGCTTGTCGAGAAGGGTATAGGTGATCTTCACGTGCGCCGAGCCGCCGTTGTTTTCCAGCGTATCGATGCTCACCGAGTCGAAGCTCTTGTCCACGGACAGGCCGTAGACCGCCAGCAGGCGCTTGAAGCCGAGCCACCCCGTGGACCACGTGGCCATGGATTGCTCGAAGTTCATCGTGTGCAGGGCGTCGGGGGTGGAGAGGCCCGCCTTGCGCGCGGTATCCACGAGGATGCCGATCGCCTCCCGGGCGTGCCCCTGGTCGCCCCAGGCGACGGTCTGCGTCCAGGGGGCGACGATGTTCACCGCCTCGCGCAGCTGCCGTTTCTGCGGCACGGTAAGGTCCTTGGCCTGGTCGATCGCGGTGAGCGCCATCGATTGGCCGACACCCGCGATCAGCGGCATCTGGTCCTTGTAGTCGCGATCGAAGCGCAGCAGCGTGGGCCGCACGTCGGCGAACAGTTTCTTCTCGGCATCCGGCTCGGTCAGGCGTTTCACGCCCGCCTCGAACTTGGCGCGATCGGCCGGGTCCATCGGCGCCTCGGCCTCGTTGCGGCGCGGCCAGTCCGCGTGCAGGTTGGCAAAATCGGCCGGGGGCAGGGCGTGGCGCCAGAACATGTCGAACTTGCCGTCGCGGATCAGCTCCAGCGAAGCGCGTGTGGCGTCCTCCGGCGAACCGCCGCCCGGTGTGCCCGGCGCTTCCGCCTTTTTCTTGTCGCAGGCGGCGACGGACACGAGCAGGGCCAGGAGGACCGGTACCAGCAGGAGGGAGCGGCGCATGGGGGCTTCGACGTCTCGGCACGGCGGGGACGGGGAGCGTACAAGAAAAAACCCCGGAGACTCATCGTCTCACGGGGTTATCCAGCCCGAAGCCGGTAAGGGAAATGGCCTTGCCCGCCTTGCTTTGAAGCGCCACGGGTTTCGGCGACGGGGATGATAGTTGGATGACATTGTTAAAGCAATACATCACCTAGAACTATCTAAGTTACTGATTTAATTGATGCGTAGTGCGTCCACTTTCTTCTGGCGCCGTTCCGGCCGCGACAGCTCGAAATCGTTGTCGAACAGCGCCGGCTCCCACGAACCGTACGTGGGGTTGGGCAGGACGAACCAGCGTTCGCCGATCCACGCCGTATACGGCGCCATGGCACGGCTACGGCCCTCGCGCGTGTTGCCCGGGACGCTGGTGAAGTCGCCCAGCTGGTCGCCGAACTGCATCAGGACCCGGTAGTGGGCGCCGATGCGTTGCCGCCGGCAGCTCTTTTCGCTGCCCGCCTGCTCGCAGCCCTCGACGACCGTACCCAGGCCGAGGAAGGCATCCTTGCCGGCGACCGGGAACCCGGCGCTGCGCAGGTTGGCCAGCGTGGCCTCGTCCAGGTCGCGGGCGCGGTTGGAAATGTAGAACACGGCGATGCCGTGGTCCGCGGCAAAGCGGGTAAAGGCCAGGGCGCCGGGCAGGGGCCGGGCTGCCGCTTCCTTGCACCAGGCCGCCCATGCCGCCTCGTTGTATTCACCGCCCGAACGCACCAGGCGCGCCTGGTAGGGCGAGTTGTCCAGCACGGTCTCGTCGATATCGAGGATCACGGCCGGCTTCAGGCCCTTCAACGAGGGATGCGCGGCACGGTCGTCCTTCGGCAACGCATCCCACGTGGGGTCCTGCTTTGCCTTGAGGATTTTCTCCTGCGCATCGCGGAAGGTCTGCAGGTAGATCAGGTCGTGCTCGTCGGCGCGCTGCGACCAGGCCACCGCGTTGAGGTTGTCGTCGGCATCGGCGCCCGAGGCAGGTGCCGGGAGCGCTGCCGCGGCAGCAGGGGCCCCTGCCGGGGTCGCCGGGGCGGCAGCCCGCGGCGCATGGGCGCAACCGCCCGTGGTCAGGGCGAGGACGGCCGCCAGGGCGACCGGAGCGAACTTCATCATGGAAACCCCTTGTCGATCGGGTATCGGCACCCGAGGGGCGGCGATTCTGCGCGCAGTTTACGACAGCCTGACGACGGGGGCATGCCTCTGGCGCTGCCGCCCCACGTACTGACAGACTGCGGCCTTACCCACGACGAGATCGTCCATGGATGCTTCGCCCTCACGGACCCGCGCCGTGCGCATCGCCAGCTATGTCGCCGCGGGTAGCGGCTTGCTGCTGATCCTGTGGCTGCGCCTGCTGCCGGCCCTGCTCGCCGGCCTGCTCGTCTACGAGATGGTGGTTTCCACGGCGCCCCTGATGGGGCGCCGCCTGCCGAACGACCGCGCACGCGTGCTGGCCGTGGCGGTGATCGGGGTCGTGGTGGTCGGTCTGCTGACCTTGCTGATCCTGGGCGGCATCAGCTACTTCCGCAATGAGATCGGCAATCCGCAGGAGTTGTGGCAGGACCGCCTTATGCCGTTGGTGGAGCGTGCGCGGCAGCAACTGCCCCCCGCCATCGTCGATCGCCTGCCCGACAGCGTCGAGGCGCTCCGTTACACAGCGATGGACTGGGCCCGCTCGCACGCGCTGGACCTGCAACTGGCAGGCAAGGAGGCTGCGCGCGTGCTGGTGCATATCCTCATCGGCCTGATCCTCGGCGCCATCGTCGCCCTGAGCCGCACGCGGCCCAGCCACCAGGTGGGGCCGTTCGCCGCCGAGATGTCACTGCGTAGCGCGCGGCTCGCCGACGCGTTCCACAACATCGTCTTCGCCCAGATCAAGATCTCGATGGTCAATACCGCATTCACGGCGATCTACCTGCTCGGCATCCTGCCCCTGTTCGGCGTGCACCTGCCGCTGACCAAGACCCTGATCGTCGTGACGTTCCTCGTGGGGCTGCTGCCCGTGATCGGCAACCTGCTGTCCAACACGGCCATCACCATCGTCGGGTTGTCCGTCTCGCTTTACGTGGGCCTGGGCGCGCTGGTGTTCCTGGTCGTGATCCACAAGCTGGAATACTTCCTCAACGCGCGCATCGTCGGCGTGCAGATCCGGGCTCGCGCCTGGGAGCTGCTGGTGGCCATGCTGATGTTCGAGGCGGCGTTCGGGCTGCCGGGGGTGGTCGCGGCGCCGATTTTCTACGCCTACCTCAAGTCTGAACTCGAGGCCGCGCGTTTGATCTGACGTTCATCGTCGTGATGCTGGAATCGCCGCCATTCAAGGAACCCGACATGATCAGCACGCCCGGATCTTCCCGCGCCATCCGCGTGGCCACCTATATCCTCGCGGCGCTGGCGCTGTGGGGCGTGCTGATGTTGCACCTCGTCTCCGCGCTGCTGGCGGGGCTGCTGGTCTACGAGGTGGTCGAGGCGCTGACGCCGCTGATCCGGCGCGTCATCCCGGGTGAACGGGCCCGCCTCATCGCGGTAGGCGTGGTCACGGTGATCGTGGTGGGCGCCATCGTGCTGCTGGTCTTCGCGGCCTTGAGCTTCTATCGCCGCGACGTCGGCGATCCGCAGCAACTGTGGGATGCAAAGCTGGTGCCGCTGCTGGACAAGGCGCACGAGCAACTGCCTGCGTGGCTGACCTCGCGCCTGCCCGACAGCCTCAACGACTTCCGAACCCAGGGCATGGGCTGGGCCCACGAGCACGCGGGCGACCTGAAGCTGGTCGGCACCACGGCTGCCCGGGTGACGGCGCATATCCTGATCGGCCTGGTGCTGGGTGCCATCGTCGCCGTGTCGCACGGGGCGGGCGGTCGGCCGGCCAAGCCGCTCGCATTCGAGCTGTCGACCCGCTCGATGCGCCTCGCCGACGCGTTTCACAACATCATCTTTGCCCAGCTGAAGATATCGGCGATCAACACGACGCTGGCGGCGCTGTTCCTGCTGGTGGCGCTTCCACTCTTGGGCGTGCACGTGCCGCTGGCGAAGACGCTGGTCATCGTCACCTTCGTCGTGGGGCTGCTGCCGGTGGCGGGTAACCTCATCTCCAACGTGCTGATCGTGGTGGCGGGGTTGTCCGTCGCGCTGTGGGTCGGTGTGGCGGCGCTGGTATTCCTGGTCGTGGTGCACAAGCTGGAATACTTCCTCAACGCGAAGATCGTCGGCGGGCAGATCCGTGCGCGCACGTGGGAACTGCTGATCGCGATGCTGGTGTTCGAGGCCGCGTTCGGCATCGCCGGGCTGGTGGCGGCGCCGATCTACTACGCGTACCTGAAAAGCGAGCTGGAAGCGGAAGGGCTTATCTGAGGCATCAGCCGCCGCCCGCCAGCATCGCGCGGATGCGGGCAATGTGGGTGTCGGCGGCTTCCTTCTTCACCTCGGCGTCGGCGTCCGGGTCCTTGCCGTCCCAGTGCAGGTCGTCCTGCGGCAGTTCCTCGAGAAAGCGGCTCGGGTCGTTGGATAGCACCTCGCCGTACTTGCGCGAGCGGGCGGAGAAGGACAGGGTCAGCATCTCCTTCGCGCGCGTGATGCCGACGTACATCAGGCGGCGCTCCTCGTCGAGGCGGCCTTCGTCGATGGCGCCTTCGTGTGGCAGCGTGCCGTCCTCGCAGCCGACGATGAAGACGAAACGGAACTCCAGCCCCTTCGCCGAGTGCAGGGTCATCATCCGCAGGGCATTGCCCGGATCGTCGCGATCTGCATGGCTGAGCAGGGCGAGCTGGGCGGCGATGTCGCCGGTTCGGCCGCCGTCGCGGCCCATGGCGCGGAACCAGTCGACCAGTTCGCGCAGGTTGCCCAGGCGGCGCTCGCGCAGCACCTCGTCGGTGGTGGACGCCGCGATCTGCGCGCCGTAACCGGTTCTCTCGATCACGGTGTTGACCAGGTCGGCGGCGCTCTCATGCACGGCATGGCTGCGCAGTTCGTCCATCAATCGCGCGAAACCGGCCAGCGCCGAGGCGGCGCGCGGCGCGATGGTTTTCAGTGCGCTGTCGCTACGTGCGGCGTCCAGCAACGACGCGTTGCGGGACTGCGCCATCTGCCCGAGTTTTTCCAGTGACGTGGCACCGATCTCGCGCTTGGGTACGTTGACCACGCGCAGGAATGCCGCGTCGTCGGTCGGGTTGGTCAGCAGGCGCAGGTAGCAGAGGATGTCCTTCACTTCCGCGCGGTCGAGGAACGACAGCGCACCGCTGAGGTGATACGGCACCCGCGCGAGACGAAGCGCCTTCTCGATCACGCGTGCCTGGAAGTTGCCGCGGTAGAGGATGCAGAAGTCATCCCAGCGGATGCCTTTTTCCTTGTACTTCTCGTGCAGGCTGGCCGCGATGGAAGCGATGCGTTCCGCTTCGTGGTCGTTGTCCTTGCATTCCAGCACGCGGATGGGCGGGCCTTCGGCATGATCGCTCCACAGGCGCTTCTCGTGCACGTGCGGGTTGTTGGCGATCAGATGGTTGGCCGCGCGCAGGATGCGCTTGGCGCAGCGGTAGTTCTGCTCCAGCTTGATCACGCGCAGGTTGGTGAAGTCGCGCCCGAGCTGGTCGATGTTCTCGGGGTTCGCGCCGCGCCAGGCGTAGATGCTCTGGTCGTCGTCGCCCACGCAGGTGAAGCGCGCCTTGGGACCGGCGATGGCCTTGAGCAGGCGGTACTGCGCGTCGTTGGTGTCCTGGTATTCGTCGACCAGCAGATAGCGCAGGCGCTCCTGCCAGACGGCACGCGCATCGTCGTCGGTTTCCAGGATGCGCAGCGGCAGCCGGATCAGGTCGTCGAAGTCCACCGCGTTGAACGCGGCGAGGCGCTGCTGGTACAGGTCGTAGATGGTGGCTGCTTCTATCTCGCGCGGGCTGCGCGCCGAGGCCATGGCTTCCTCCGGGGACAGGCCGCCGTTCTTGGCCTTGCCCACCAGGTTGCGGATGCCCTGGATCACTTCCGGCTTCACGCCCTTGGGTGACAGCTCCTTGATCATGTTGGCGCTGTCGTCGGCGTCCAGCACGGAGAACCCGCGACGCAGCTGCGCGCGGTCGTGCTCGATCTGCAGGAACTTCAGGCCGAGCGCGTGGAAAGTGCAGACCGTGAGCGCCTTGGCCGACTGCTCGGAAATGAGCTTGCCGACGCGCTCGCGCATTTCCTTCGCCGCCTTGTTGGTGAAGGTGATCGCGGCGATCTTCTCGGCGGCCAGGTGGCGGCGCGAGATCAGGTGCGAGATCTTTTCGGTGATGACGCGCGTCTTGCCCGAGCCGGCACCGGCCAGCACGAGGAGGGGACCGTCGCAGTACTCGACGGCCGCGTGTTGTTGCGGATTGAGCATCGGGATTCGGGCCGGAAAGGACAGGCGGACGAGACCGGGGATGGTATCAGGTGCCGGCCTGGGGAAAGGGAACGCGACCCTACTCTCAGCGACGGCGAGACTGTCGGCGACGACGCCAGGCGGTACCATGTGCGGTCACGCATCGGAACGACCGGCATGGCCAAGCTGTATTTCTACTATTCGGCAATGAATGCCGGCAAGACCACCACGCTGCTGCAGAGCGCGCACAACTACCACGAGCGCGGCATGCGCACGCTGATCCTCACCCCGGCGCTGGACAACCGCTACGGCGAAGGCGTGGTGGCGTCGCGCATCGGCCTGCAGGCCCGCGCGCTGCGCTTCGCCGGCGACGAGGACATCCTCGCCATCGTGGAGCGGGACATCGCCCGCCGCGGTCCGCTGCACTGCGTGCTGGTGGACGAGGCCCAGTTCATGAGCAAGGCCCAGGTCTGGCAGCTGTCCGACGTGGTGGACCGGCTGGGGATTCCGGTGCTGGCCTATGGCCTGCGCACCGATTTCCGCGGCGAACTGTTCGAGGGCAGCCGCTACCTGCTGGCCTGGGCGGACAACCTGGAAGAGATCAAGACGATCTGCCATTCGGGCCGGAAGGCCACGATGGTGGTTCGTGTGGATGAGCATGGCCGGGCGGTGACCCAGGGCCCGCAGGTTGAGATCGGCGGCAACGACCGCTATGTCTCGGTCAGCCGCGCGGAGTTCAAGAGCGTTACCGCCGGCGATGGCCGTATCGAGTTGCAGCAATCCGTGCTGCCGCTCGGCGAAACCGATTCCGATGAAGGACAGCCCGCGTGACCGAAACGACCCCTGCCGCCCCCTCGTGGCCGCGCCCGCACTGGCAACCCAGCGACGAACATGCCGTGCTGCTGTTTTTCGTCTTCGGCGCCTTTCCGGAAGACCTTGCCATCCCCGCGTCGCGTTACGGCAGCGCGGGGCTGCCCGAAGGCGTGGAGCTGCAACGCTTCCAGAACGCCGTGCTGTCCCGCTGGGAGGGCTATCCCCTGGCCGGCGCGCTGGGCGACCTGCTGCGCGAGGACAGTCCCGAAGCCTTCGCGGCGGCCAAGGCCGCGCCGCATGTCGTGGCCATCCGCGGGCGGTTTGCCGACCGTGAGGCCCTGGATTACCTGCGTGACACGCTCGGCGTCGTGGCGGCCCTGACGGACATCGGCGGCAAGGCGGTGGTCGATCCGCAGATCCTCAGCCTGTTCGATGCTGCCAGCTGGCGTGAGCACTACCTGGTCAAGGGCGGCGCGCCCACGCGCCACCACGTGCTGATCCTGTGCAGCCCGGAAGAGACCAAGGGCCGTTCCTGGATCCGCACGCGCGGCATGCGCAAGTTCGGGCGTCCGGACATCAGCCTGACCAACGTGCCCGACCGCGAGATCGACCGCGCGGGTGCGCTGGCGGAGCGCTTCGTCGACCTGGGCGCCCTGGGTGCGCATTTCGAGGAAGGGCAGACGGTCGAGGTGGACGGCGTAGCGGGTGGACTGACCGTGGCCCTTTCAGGCGACGAGACCGACCCGCTGTTCAACAACTCGCACGCGGCGATGCGCTGGCCGGATTGATCAGGTCTGGCAGGACGGGCAGTAGAACGAGGCACGCTGCCCGAGCGTGACGACCCGGATCGGCGAGCCGCACTGCTTGCAGGGCTCGCCGCCCCGGCCGTAGACGAACAACTCCTGGAAGAAGTACCCGGGTGCCCCGTCGGGCGCGAGGAAATCGCGCAGCGTGGTGCCGCCCCGGGAAATCGCGTAGGCCAGGATGCGCTTGATCTCGGCGGCGAGCCGGGCATAGCGTTGCCGCGACACCTTGCCCGCGGCGCGACGGGGGTCGATGCCGGCGGCGAACAGTGCCTCGCTGGCGTAGATGTTGCCCACGCCGACCACGACGGCGTTGTCCATGATGAAGGTCTTGACCGCCGCGCTGCGTCCCTGTGCCAGGCGCCACAGCACGTCACCGTCGAAGGCGTCGGTCAGCGGCTCCGGCCCGATGCCATCCAGCAGGGCATGGGTTTCCCCCGGCATCTGCCACAGCAGTGCGCCGAACCGGCGCGGATCGGTCAGGCGCAGCACCTGGTCGGTTTCCAGCACGATGTCCACGTGGTCGTGCTTGCCCGGCGGCGTGTCTCGCGGCAGCACGCGCAACATGCCGGACATGCCCAGGTGGAGCAGGGCCGTGCCCGCCTGCGTTCGCAGCAGCAGGTACTTGGCGCGACGTTCCACCGCCTCGATCACCTGCCCGGGCAAGCGCGAGGTGATCTCCGGCGGAATGGGCCAGCGCAGGTCCGGGCGGCGGAGCACCACGCCGGTGACGCGGCGTCCTTCCAGGTGCGGAGCGATGCCGCGGCGGGTGGTTTCGACTTCGGGCAGTTCGGGCATGCGCGGAAGATGGGGCCTGTCGCGGCGGCTGGCAACTACCACGGAGCCCGCGGGATCAGGGCCGCGGGATCAGGGCGGCACGCTGGTGTGCATCGGCAGTGCGGCGGTTCGTTCGGCCCGCGGGAGCGCCTGCGCGGGTATGAAAGCGATGCGATTCCCCACCCTCGCGTAGCGTTGCCTGCCGAGCGCGGCCAGGTCGCCGAAGTCCACGCGAACATCGTCGAGCACGAGCACCGCGACCGGGGGCGCCAGGCCGATCTTCGCTGGGTCGAACGCTGCGGACGGTTTCCAGTCGGCCACCGGTGTGGCCGCGAGCGCGGCCAGGTCGCCCGCCCGCCCCTGGTCCGCGGCGCCACCGCCGTCCTCGGCGATCCAGCGCCCGTCGCGTCGTTCGAAGCGCTGCGGAGTGCTTCCCTTGAGCGCGACCTCGATGCGCGTGATCGCGTCCGGGTCGAGCGGCGTGAGCGTATGCGCGCGGGCGTCACTTTCGTCCACGTGCCATTGCCATGCCACGGCACCGACCAGCAGCGCCAGCACCAGCAGTCCGATCAGCCGGCTTCGCATCTCAGCGTCTCCGGCGTCGCCACGCGATGCCCACGCCGATGCCCAGCAGCAGGAGGGGCAGGGCGACGAGGAAGCCGAAGGTGAGCGCATTGAGCCCGTCCTGCGACAACGCGATGATGCGGTCGGGCGCGCCACGCGCCGGCAGGTTTACCAGCACGTCGTCGCCGAGCAGCCAGTCGAGCACGCGCTCGCCCAGGGCCCGGTTGCCGCCGTTGCCGATATACGTGTTGGAAAGGAAGTCGCCATCGCCGATCACGACGGCGCGCTGTTCGTTGCGATCGGGGCGCGGCGACAGGCGGTTGAGCGCGAAGCCGAAATCCAGCGGACCCTTCAGCTCGCCGGCCTCGGGATGGAACGCCACGGTGGAGGCATGCGCGTTGTCGATGCCGCCGAACGCGGTCCAGCTACGCTCGCCCGAGCGCAGGAACGGCACCACGGCCCAGTCGTGATCGGACACCTGCGCCAGTGCCGACACCTGCGGAAACAAGGTGCTTTCGTGGAATCCCCGGGTGATGGCGTGGAAGGGGTAGTCCCCCACGACGACCAGGCGAGGGTCGGCGACATTCAGGGTGCTGCCCTGGCCATCCACCAGCACGCCGGGCAGCACCCGCACGCCGAGCGCCTCGGCGAGCGGACCGGTGCCCAGGTCGTCGTTGCCCGGCTCGGTCAGCCACAACAGGTTGCCGCCGTCGCGCAGGTAGTCCACCAGTGCGGCGACGCTCGCCGCCGGCAAGGGCGCGCCGGGGCTGGCGAGCACGACCAGGTCGGTGTGCTCGGGAACGCCGCGTGTCTGGCTGAAGTTGAGCGGCACCGCGCGGATGCCGCGGCGTTCGATCTGGCCCATGAAGGTGCCCAGGTCGGCATTGGCATGGCCGTCGGCCTGTCGCTCGCCATCGCCGGTGACGAAGGCGACCACCCGCTCGCCACCGCGTGCCAGGCGTTCCAGCGCGTTGGACAGGTTGCGCTCGTTGATCGGGCTTTCCACGCGTTGTTCGCGGCCCTGGTAGCGCACCAGCAACGCGCCGTCGCCGGCGATGCCCAACTGGCGTGATGCCGCCGGGTCGAGGTCGGGATCGACGAAGGACAGGTGCAGATCCTTCTTCTGGCGCGTGTAGCGCTCCAGCACGGCGGCGATCTGCTCGCGCAGCGGGCCGGTCGGCGAGAGGTAGCCGATGACCTCGACGGGGCCGTGGAGCGCGTCCAGCACGGCCACGCTTTCCGGTGCCAGGCTGGCGCGGCCACCGCGTGTCCAGTCCGCCGTCCACACATGACGCGAGCTGAGGAAACCGAGGCAGCCGGTCGCCACCAGCAGGCCCAGCAGCACCAGCCAGCGATCGAGGCGGCGCATCACTGGCGCTCCCGGTCGGCGCCGAGGCGGCGGATGGCGAGTGTCAGCGACAGGGCGATCGCCAGCGCGAACCAGGCCAGGTCGGACGACATGACCAGTCCGCGGATCAGGTGCTGCAGGTGGGTCGCCATGGCCAGCCATTCGAGGAAGCCCCCGCTTACGCCAGCTGCCTGCGCGCCGCGGTCGATGGTCCAGAGGGCCAGCGTGACGATGAGCGACATCGCCGCCGCGATCGCGGGGAACGCCGTGGCGGCCGAGCAGGCAAGGCCGATGGCCGCCAGTGTCGCTAGGAACAGACCCGTGCCTAGCGTGGCCGCGGCGAGCTTGCCCCAGTCCGCGGTGGAGGCGGCGCCCACGCACAAGGGCATGGCCACCGTGGCCGCCAGCCAAAGGGCGAGCCAGCCCAGCACCGCGAGGTACTTGCCCAGCACGATGCGTGTCGGCGACAGGCCGGTCGATGCCAGCAGGGCCAGGGTGCCTGCGCGGCGCTCCCCGGCCAGCTGCGTCATGGTCATCAGCGGCACCACGAGGAAGGCGAGTTTGGCCAGTTCCGCCAGCAGCGGGATGGCGACCAGGTCGGTGAATCCCGGCGCGTCGGCGCTGCCGGCCAGCTTCACCTGGGCGCCGAGGAACTGGCCCAGGCCGAGCACGAACGTCCAGGCCAGCCAGGCGATGGTGAGTGCGGCAAGCGCCCAGGCCAACGGACGAACGAGGAGGCGGCGCCATTCCAGGCGAGCGACAGCGGCGACGGTCACGCGTGGCCTCCCGTGGCGATACCGAAAAACACGCCTTCGACATCGCCACGGCCGTCGGCGTCATGCAGGGGAGCGTCGTGCCGGAGCCGCCCCTCGTGGAGGATCGCCACCCGGTCGCAGACGGCCATCACTTCCCCCAGCACGTGGGTGGAGAGGATGACGGCGGCGCCCGCCGCGGCGCGTTCGCGGATCAGCCCACGCAGTTCGCCCACCTGGATCGGGTCCAGCGCGTTGGCCGGTTCGTCCAGGATCACGAGCACGGGCTGGTGGACCAGGGCGCACGCGAGCCCGAGGCGCTGGCGCTGGCCCTGCGACAACACGCCGGCAAGACGCCGCCGGAGGTCGCCCAGCTGCAGCCGGGCGACGATGGCATCGGTGGCTTGCCTGGCGTCCCTGGCGGTAGCACCCCGAAGTCGCGAAAACGCCAGCAGGTGTTCATCCACGGACAGCTCGGGCCACAGCGGCGCACCCTCGGGCAGCCAGCCGAGCTTTTTCCGGGCCAGGGAGGGCCGCGCGACGACGTCCTCGCCGTCGACCTCGATCCGGCCACTGTCCGGTCGGAGGGCGCCCGCGAGCATGGCGAGGGTGGTCGACTTGCCGGCCCCGTTCACCCCTAGCAGGCCGAGGACTTCACCACGGTTCAGGCTGAACGACACGTCGTCCACTGCCAGCCGTCCCACCCGGCGGCGGGAGATCCGTTCCACGTTCAGCAAAAGCGACATGGTCACGGCGCCAGGGGCGCGAATGACGCGTAACGACGGGCATCGTGCGCGCAAAATGCCGCAACGGATTGACCATGCTGAACGCGTAAGGGATCTGTCATCCCGCGATTGTGCGCAATGGCGTCCGGAAATCACAACAGCCGGCTTCACATCTGGCCATTTTCCAGGCTGGTGGGTATGGGATTGGCTCGCTAGACTGGCACCTGTACGACACCTTCACTCCCCGCGCGGTACCGACCTGATGTTCGACACCCTGCTCGATTTCCTGGCCAACGGCCTCACTCGCGCCAGCTGGGGCGAGATAGCCATCTATGTCCTCGTGGTTACCCAGCTCACCATCTTCACGGTGACGCTGTATTACCACCGCAGCGCTACGCACCGCGGCGTGGATTTCCATTGGACCCTCAACGGCTTCTTCCGTTTCTGGGGCTGGCTCACCACGGGCATGGTGGTGAAGGAATGGGTCGCCATTCATCGCAAGCACCACGCCAAGGTCGAGACCGAGGAAGATCCGCACAGCCCGCAGGTCTTCGGCATCAAAAAGGTGTTCCTCGACGGCGTGTCGCTCTATCGCGAGGCCAGCTACAACAAGGCCGACATGGAGAAGTACGGCCGCGGCACCCCGGATGACTGGTTCGAGCGCAAGCTGTTTGGTGCGCACCCCTACTGGGGCCCGGTCCTGATGGCCTTCATCGACGTGGCGCTGTTCGGCGTGATCGGCATGGCCATCTGGGCCGTGCAGATGGCCTGGATTCCGTTCTGGGCTGCCGGTTTCGTCAACGGCATCGGCCACTGGTGGGGTTATCGAAACTTCGAAAGCTCCGACACCGCGACCAACATCTCGCCGTGGGGCTTCTGGATCGGCGGTGAAGAACTGCACAACAACCACCACGCGTTCCCCAGCTCGGCCAAGTTCGCCCTGCGCAAGTGGGAGTTCGACATCGGCTGGGCGGTGATCTGCAGCCTGCGTTTCTTCCGCCTCGCCAAGGTGCTGCGCGTGGCACCCACCCTGAACATCCGTCCGAACGTGCACCTGCCGGATTCGGAGACGCTCAAGGGTGTGCTGGCGCTGCGCTTCCAGGCCACCACCGACTACTACCGCAACGTCATCCTGCCGACCATGCGCGAGGAAATGACCCAGGCCGGCGACAGCCTGAAGGCCGTGCCGCGTCGCGTGCGTCGGGCACTGGCCGATGGTGGGCGCTGGCTCGACCACGATGCGCGCGAGCGCATGCATGCGGCGCTCGAAAATCGCCCGGCCCTGGCCACCGTGTGCGAGTTCCGCGCCCGTCTGGTCGCCCTGATGGAAGAGCGCGGCGCCGAGAAGGCGCTGAAGTCCCTGCAACAGTGGATTGCCGAGGCCGAGGAAAGCGGCATTCGCTCGCTCCAGCAGTTCGCCCAGCGCCTCAAGGGCTATTCGGCGATCGGCGCGTAAGCTCACCTGTGCCGTAGAACGAAAAGGCCCGCCATAGGCGGGCCTTTTTTTTGTTTGTATCGCCGCTTCGTAGCCGTGACAGCCGGTTCGATGTTTTGCACGGCTTCATTCGCCAGTGGCGGCGTTGAGGGTTCGCGTACAACGTGCGCTCCTACATCCGCGCGATCCGCGCGGGTAAAAAAAAGCCGCCTTTCGGCGGCCTTTTTTTACTTGATCTTGCCTTCCTTGTATTCCACATGCTTGCGGACGACAGGATCGTACTTCATGAACACCATCTTTTCGGGGGTGTTCTTCTTGTTCTTCGTGGTCGTGTAGAAGTGACCAGTGCCCGCGGTGGAAATCAGGCGGTGCTTATCGCGCTTGCTTGCCATGGTTGATCTCCTTAGATCTTTTCGCCGCGGGAACGGAGGTCGGCCAGCACGGCTTCGATGCCGTTCTTGTCGATGGTGCGCAGCGCGTGGTTGGAAACGCGAAGCTTCACCCAGCGGTTCTCGCTCGCAACCCAGAAGCGGCGCTCGTGCAGGTTCGGCAGCCAGCGGCGGCGGGTCTTGTTGTTTGCATGCGAGACATTGTTGCCGCTCTGCACGCCCTTGTTGGTGACTTGGCATCTACGGGCCATGATGACCTCCTTTAGATTCGTTGGACCGCCCTTTGGCCAGGGTGGCGACGGCCCAGCCACGGCCCGTGTTGCGGGACGCCATGTGATGGCTGGAGGGGGTGGAGCATCCCGTTCGACAAGGCCCGCATCACATGACGGACGTGCCCGACGTATCGGGTCGGCATAGGGAAGCCGGGCATTCTCTCAGAATCCCACCCCGCCACGCAAGCCGGACTGTGCGGCGCGCCGGGTTGTGTGAAACAATCCCGGCTTTCGTGCCAGCGGCACGTATCCCGCCCATACGACGCCTTCGAGGATTCAAGCAATGGCAGACATCACCGTCAACGGCCAGGCCGGCCAGCCGCAGCTCATGCTGCAAAAGATCTACGTCAAGGATGCCTCCTTCGAAGCGCCCAACGCGCCGCAGGTGTTCCAGGAAATGGGCGAGACGGAAACCCAGCCGCAGGTGCAGCTCAACCTCGGCCACAAGGCCGTCGACCTGGGCAACGACCTGTTCGAAGTGGTGCTCAGCCTCACGCTCACCTGCAACCTGGGCGAGCGCACCGCGTACCTGGCCGAAGTCCATCAGGCCGGTATCTTCGGTATCGGTGGCTTCACCGCGGACGACCGTGACGGCATCCTGGGCTCCTATTGCCCGAACCTGCTGTTCCCCTACGCGCGCCAGATGGTCTCGGCCATGATCCAGGAAGGCGGCTTCCCGCCGTTCCTCCTGCAGCCGATCAACTTCGACGCCCTGTACGCCGAACAGCAGCGCCAGCAGGTCGAAGGCGCCGGTGCTCATCCGCTCAACAGCTGAGCGATGAACGCCGCTTCCCGACCCACCGTCGCCGTCCTCGGTGCCGGTTCCTGGGGCACGGCGTTGGCCGCGCTGCTGGCACGCAACGACGTCCCCACCCGGTTGTGGGGGCGCGATGCCGACGTGCTGGCGGCGATGGCCGCCTCGCGGCGCAACGTGCGTTACCTGCCCGACCTGGATCTGCCGCCGGAGCTCACCTACGACGCCGATCTGGCCAGCGTCCTGCGCGGGGCGGACATCGTGCTGCTGGTGGTGCCCAGCCACGCGTTCGCCGCGCTGCTCGACCAGATCGTGCCGATGCTGGAGCCGGGCGTGCGTATCTCGTGGGCGACCAAGGGCTTCGAAACCGGCACCGGTCGTTTCCTGCACGAACTGGTCGGCGAGAAACTGCCCGGGCGCCCCGCCGCCGTGGTCACGGGGCCGTCCTTCGCGCGCGAGGTCACCGCTGGCCTGCCCAGCGCCGTGACCGTGCATGCGACGGACGACGCTTTCGGCAAGGAACTGGCCGTACTGTTGCACGCGCCCAATTTCCGGGCCTACACCGGTAACGACATCCTGGGCGCGGAGCTCGGTGGCGCGATGAAAAACGTGCTGGCCGTGGCCACGGGCGTCGCCGACGGCATGGAACTGGGGCTCAACGCCCGCGCGGGCCTGATCACCCGCGGCATGAACGAAATGCTTCGCCTCGGCGTCGCCCTGGGCGCACGGGCCGAAACCCTGATGGGCCTTGCAGGCCTGGGCGACCTGGTACTGACCTGCACAGGTGATCTGTCGCGCAACCGTCGTCTCGGCCTCGCGCTGGGCCGGGGCATTCCCCTGGCCGAGGCGATACGCCAGATCGGCCAGGTCGTGGAAAGCGTGGTCACGGCCGACGAGGTGGCCCGCCTCGCGGGGTTCCATGGCCTGGACCTGCCGATCTCCGCCGCTGTGCGCTCCGTGCTCCACGGCGAGGTCACGCCCGAGCAGGGGTTGCGCACCCTGATGGGCCGTGAGCAGAAGGCCGAATACCCCGTCGACCTCTTCCCGCACCGCGCACCGGCCGCGTGAGGCAACTCCCGGCTGGCTGAACCGGGACGGTCCGCGGGGTAAAAAGTCCTACGGGCACGCCGTGCCGCCTTTGCTAAGCTTCCTGTTTTGGTCGCGCCGAAAGGCTCGCATACGGATGCATCAACCGGACGACAAGCGCAGGCGTCACGCCATGGCCGACGGGTTACCCGTGGCATGGCAGCGCGCGCTCGTCGAGCCGGCGGCCCCCGAGCCATCGGCCGGTCGTATCGTTCTCGGCTTCTTCCTCGAGGGCGTCAACGACGACCACGAACCGGCCGCCCGCCTTGATGTCGCGCCGGTGCTGCTGACGCTCGGCGAGGAAGGGCGCTATTCGCGGCCCACACCGCTGGACAGCCGCCATCTTCCGGAGGCCGCGCTCACCGTGGCCGAGAAACGCCTGGCCTCGACAGTGCTCGGTCTGCCGCAAACCCTGCGCAAGAGCCGCAGCTACGCGCGCTTCGCCGGTGCACTGGGTGACCAGCTGTTATCCGAGGTGCTCGATGGCGCGCCATGCTTTTTCGGCGGCGTGGCGGGGCTGAAGCTGTCGCGTGGCCAGCCACATGCACTCAGCTGGCGCTGGAACCTGGAGAAGGACGGCAGCCAGAAACTCCAGCCGGCACTTCCCGCCAGCCAGCGGCTGTTCCGCGTCGGCTCGCTGTGGTTCCTCGACGCCGAGCATGCGGAAGTGGGGCCGCTGGAGGGTTCGGCCGACGAAGATACCTGGCTGGACCTGCCGCCCCTGCCGCCCGAAAGCACGGCCGCTTTCATGGCCGGTGTGGCGGGTACGCGCATGGGATCGCGCCTTCCCGCACCGCAGGTCTTCGGCGACATGCGCCGTGCCGAAGTGTCGCCACGGCCCGTGCTCGTGCTGCACGCGTTGACCCGGCACGCCCGGCTCGCCGCCGGCACGCCCCCGCTGGCGTATGGCCGGCTCGCCTTCGACTACGCCGGCGAGCGGCTTCCGGGCCGGGGCGGCGAGCCACTGGTGCGCCGCGTGCGTAACGGTGCCTTGCTGGAGATTGCGCGGCGCCGGGCGGAAGAACTGGCTTCCATGGAAACCCTGGAAGGTGCGGGCCTCAATCCGGCCGTCGATACCGAAGGCCTGCCCTGGGACATGGCCGATACACTGCCCGACGATGCCTGGCTGTTTCCCGGCAAGGGCTATGCCGGTGCGCTGGAAGTGAACACGCCCGCGCGCTGGCTCGCGTTGCGACCGCGACTCGAAGCTGACGGCTTCGTACTGGAATACGACCGCAGCTTCCCCTTCGAGGTGCTGGAAGGGCCGGTGCACTGGTACGGCCAGGCCCACGAGGACGACGCCGACCGCGCCTTCGACCTGGAAATCGGTATCGAGGTGGAAGGCAAGCGGGTCAACCTGCTGCCCGCCGTGGCCCACGCGCTGGCGGAACACCAGCTCAGCCTTAGCCCGACCCCGGGCGAGGCCGAGGATTCCGTCTGGTATGCGCCGGTGGACGAGCGTCGCCGCGTGCCGGTGCGCCTCAAGGAGTTGCGCGGCCTGCTGGCGCCGCTGGCGGAATACCTCGAAAAGCCGCGTCAGCAACTGCACCTGCCGCGCGTGCAGGCCGGCCGCCTGGAAGAACTGGTACAGGCGCTGCCCAGCGGCGGTTCGTTCGAGGCGCCCGAGCGCCTGCGTGGTTTCACCAAGCGCCTGCGCGAGGCGGCGGAGCGCGCCAGCGATGCCGTGCCCGAAGGCCTGCGTGCCGAACTGCGCGGCTACCAGCGCGATGGCCTGCGCTGGATGAACGCGCTGGCCGAAGCCGGCACGGGCGGCGTGCTCGCCGATGACATGGGGCTTGGCAAGACGCTGCAGCTCATCACCCACCTGCTGGCCCTGAAGGAAAGCGGCAACCTGGAATCGCCGGCCCTGGTCGTGGTGCCGACCAGCCTCGTGCCCAACTGGTCGTCCGAACTGGCGCGTTTCGCTCCTGGCCTGCGCGTGCTTGCGCTGCATGGCCCGCAGCGCGCCGAAACCTTCGCCCATATCGGCGAGCGCGATGTCATCCTGACCACGTACGCGCTGCTGCCACGCGATGTGGAAACGCTGAAGAAACAGGCGTTCTCGCTGGTGGTGCTGGACGAAGCGCAACAGGTGAAGAACCCCCGCACGCAGGCACGCCGGGCGCTGCTCGCCATGAACGTGCCACGCTGCCTTTGCCTCACCGGCACGCCACTGGAGAACCACCTCGGCGAACTGTGGTCGCAGGTGGACCTCGCCGTCCCCGGATTGCTCGGTGACGAGGGCGCGTTCCGCCGCCACTATCGCGCACCGATCGAGAAGCACCAGGACATCGAGTGCCAGGACCGGCTGAACCGGCGCATCGCGCCATTCATCCTGCGCCGCACCAAGGCGCAGGTGGCTTCCGAACTGCCTGCCAAGACCGAGATCACCCGCCGCGTGGTGATGGAATCCCGCCAGCGCGACCTTTATGAAAGCCTCCGCCTTTCACTGGCGGAGGAACTGCGCGAGGTGATCGCGCAGCGTGGCATCGCGCACAGCGGCATCGTGGTGCTCGACGCCTTGCTGAAACTGCGTCAGGTCTGCTGCGATCCGCGCCTGGTGAAGCTCGAGGCCGCGCGCGGCGTGCGCGACTCGGCCAAGTTCGAACTGCTGATGGACATGTTGCCCGCGTTGCTGGCCGAGGGGCGGCGGGTGTTGTTGTTCAGCCAGTTCACCGAGATGCTGAAGCTCATCGCGGCCGAGCTCGATCGGCGTCGTATCAGCTATGTCACGCTCACCGGCGAAACGCGCGACCGCGCGGAGCCCGTGCAGCGCTTTCAGGAAGGTGACGTCCCGTTGTTCCTGCTTTCGTTGAAGGCGGGCGGCGTGGGCCTCAACCTCACCAGCGCCGACACCGTCATCCACTACGACCCCTGGTGGAACCCCGCCGCCGAAGCGCAGGCCAGCGATCGCGCGCACCGCATCGGCCAGGACAAACCGGTGTTCGTCTACCGCCTGATTACTGCGGGCACGGTGGAGGAGCGCATCGAGGAACTGAAGGCGCGCAAGGCGGATCTCGCCGATGCCGTCCTCGACGGCGGCGGCAGCCGGGAGCGGCTGAGTTTCGACGAGAGCGACCTCGACGCCCTGCTGGCGCCTCCCCTCTGATCGGAAAGACTGTTTCGGCGGATCAGCTTTTTCCTGCGTAACCGATCGTCCCGATACTTGTAATCCATAGGTCACATGTCGTAACTTATGAGTTACGGTGCGCGGCATGTACGAGATTGCCGAAAGTGAAACGTTCCGCCGCTGGTTGTCGTCGCTCCGCGATCGGTCAGCCGTCACGCGCATCGATGTCCGGCTCCGCAGGCTCTCGCTCGGCTATCTCGATGACGTCAAGCATGTGGGCGAGGGCGTCCGCGAGACACGCATCGATCACGGTCCGGGCTACCGGGTCTATTTCATCCAGCGTTCGGGCGTGCTGATCGTCCTGCTCTGCGGTGGAGACAAGACTTCGCAGCAACGTGACATCAGGAAGGCCACGGCACTTGCCGCCTCATGGGACAAGCAAGCATGCAAGAAAAATTCACTCGCTGGGATCCGGTCGAGCGCCTCGTCACCGAGGCGGATCACATGGCTTATCTCAACGCCAGCCTGGACGACGATCCGGGTGATGGCAGCCTCATTCGTGCCGCGCTGGGCGATATCGCCCGGGCGCGTGGCATGAGCCGCGTCTCACGCGCTGCGGGCATGTCGCGCGAGGGGCTGTATCGCGCCCTCTCGGCGGAGGGCAATCCGGAATTCGCGACGGTCATGCGCGTCATGCGCGCGCTGGGTCTCCAGCTGCGCGCGGCATGACGCCTTCCGGACGTTGCGCCGGCGTCAGCGGCGCAGCGGGGTGCCGCCGGCTTCCACGATGGCCAGCGCCGCGCCACCGATGAGGCCCGGCTCAGGGTTCATGATCGCCTGCGTCGGCACCTGTTCCATCGTGTCGCGGAAGCGACCCTTCGCCTCGAAGCGCTCGCGGAACTTGCCCTTCTGGATCCACGGCAGGAGGATCGGGGTCATGCCACCGGTGAGGTACACGCCGTCCCAGGCGCCCAGGGTCAGCACGAGGTCGCCCGCCACGCTGCCGAAGATGCCGGCGAAGGTCTCCACGGCGCGATCGCACATGGCGCAGCTCTTGTCCGTGGCCAGCTTGGTGATTTCTTCGGGCGTGATGTCCGCGCGCGGCTTCTGGCCGGAGATCTCGCAGATCGCCTCGTAGAGGTTCACCAGGCCCTGCCCGCAGATCAGGCGCTCGTTGGAGACGCGGCCGTAACGCAGGTTCAGCACCTTGAGGATCTCGATGTCCTCGGCGCTGTGCGCGGCGAAGCCGGCGTGGCCGCCTTCGGTCTGCAGCACGCTGACCTTCTCGCCACGAATGAGCAGGCCGCCCACGCCCAGGCCGGTGCCCGGGCCCACCACCACGAAGGTCTGCTCGTCCTTGGCACCGATCTTCGGCACCGGGACGGTACCCACCTCCACCAGGTCCTGGTGGCCGCTGGCATCCTTCGCGGAGCTCATCAGCATGACGGCCATGGACTGCGCGGCAAAATCGTTGACCAGGTGCACCCATTCCAGATCGAGCTCGGCGGCGAGGTTCTTCGCCGAGATCGCCCACGGGTTATTGGTGACCTTCACCGTCTCGCCGTTGTCGATGCGACCGGCCGCGGCAATGATGGCGCGCTGCGCCTCGTGGCCGGTTTCCTTGAAATACTGCTTGGCGGCGTCGCCCAGGGAGGCGTAGTCCTTGACGTGGTAACGCCGGATACTTTCCTGGATAAGTGGTTGATCCGCTTCCGGATGCGCGATGCCGAAGCGCACATTGGTGCCGCCGAGATCGGCCAGCAGGGTAGGCGCCGCGGCGCTCACGTTGGGCATGTTTTTTCAGACCTGTCAGATCACGGAAGCCCGCAAGGTTGCCTCGCGCGGGCGCTGGCGTCCAGTGACGGTTTGCTCCACGCCCCGTTGACATGCGTGGGGCATTCAAAAACGGTGGCTCGCGACCGACACTTTGACGTAAACGTTTACGCGGGCAGAATACCGCATCGCCCGGGTCCATGGCGGGGCATCTGCCCCCCGGACGCGGGTCAACGGGAGAGTACGTGATGGCAGCAGTCCGCCTCGACAAGGTGCGCAAGGTTTATCCGAACGGGCATGTGGCCCTGAAGGAGGCGAGCTTCGACATCGCCGACGGCGAGTTGCTGGTACTGGTCGGGCCTTCGGGGTGCGGCAAGACCACGTTGTTGCGCATGATCGCCGGGTTGGAGTCGATCTCCGGCGGCACGTTGAGCATCGGCGACCGCGTGGTCAACGATGTGCCGCCGAAAGACCGCGACATCGCCATGGTGTTCCAGAACTACGCGCTTTATCCGCACATGACGGTGCGCGAGAACCTCGGCTTCGGCCTGCGCCTGCGCGGCGTGGACAAGGCGGAGATCGATCGCCGCGTCGCGGGTGCCTCCGACATGCTGGGACTGGACGAGCGCCTGGACCATCGTCCTGCGGCCCTCTCCGGCGGGCAGCGGCAACGCGTGGCGCTGGGCCGCGCGATGGTGCGCGACCCGTCGGTCTTCCTGCTCGACGAGCCGCTGTCCAATCTCGATGCCAAGCTTCGCCTTTCCACCCGTGTCGAGATCGCGCGCATCCATCGCCGCGTGGGCGCCACGATGGTGTACGTCACGCACGACCAGATCGAGGCGATGACGCTCGGCCAGCGCATCGTGGTGCTCAACGGCGGCGTCATCCAGCAGCTGGATACGCCGATGAATCTCTACAACAAGCCGGTGAACCTGTTCGTCGCGGGTTTCCTCGGCAGCCCGGCGATGAATCTGTTCCACGGCACGCTGCGCCGCGAAGACGGACTGCGCCTGGTGATGAAGGAAGGCACGCTGGCGCTCGGTGCGGAAAGCGATGCGCTGGCCGCCTATCTGGACAAGCCGCTCATCGTCGGTATCCGCCCGGAAGACCTGCTTACCGTCGACGATCATCCCGGTGTCGAAGCGCGGCTGCGCGCCCATGTCGACGTGGTCGAGCCTGTCGGCAACGAAGTGTTCCTCAACATGCGCCATGGCGGGGATGAGCTCGTATCCCGCGTGCCGCCGCACTCCACGGTCCGGCCGGACAGCGAGGTGGCCCTCGGTTTCCACCGTGAGCGGGTGCACTTCTTCGATCCGCAGACCACGAATCGTATCGACGCCTGATCCACAGGCAGCCGGTCGGGTGGTTGTTAATGCGAAGCATTCGCATTAACATGACGCAGCATCGCACCTCCGGGTGCGGCTCCCCTTGACCGGCGCCAGCCGGAGGCAGGACGCCTCCTTCGCAAGCTCCCGAACCGTGCCCCAGCGGCACGACCTTGCGAAGGACCCTGCACGTGTTACCAAAGCATGCCCTCGCCGCGCTGATCGGCGCGGCACTCTCCTGTTCGACCCTTGCCCACGCCGATGGTCGCGACGCCGCCGACGCGGTGGCCGCCACGACCACCGACGAGCTGCCGCGCATCACCGTGACCGCGATCGGCTCGGCGTTCCGCTTCGATGTGCCGGCCACCGTGTCGGTCATCGATCGCCAGGCCATGGATCGCCACCTCGTCGTCGATATCCGCGACCTGGTGAAGTACGAACCCGGCGTCTCGGCCGTGGGTACGGCGGGCCGTTGGGGTCTGGACAGTTTCAACATCCGCGGTCTGGATGGAAACCGCGTCGCCATCCTGACCGACGGCGTGTCGGCGTCCAGTGCCTTCGGTTTCTCGACCACCGGCATGCGTGCCGGACGCAGCTTCGTCGATCCGGACACGCTGAAGAGTGTCGAGATCGTCCGGGGCCCTGCATCCGCCCTGGACCCTTCGGACGCCCTCGGCGGCACCGTGCGGTACACCACCAAGGACCCCGCCGACTACTTGCGCGATGGCAAGGATGTCTACGTCTCGGTGAAGGAGCGCTACGGCAGCGCCGATCGTTCGCTGGGAACCTCACTGACGCTGGCGGGCGGCACGCCGAGGAACGGCATCGTCTTCGTCGCCGATCATCGCGAAGCGAACCAGCTCGGCAACACCGGCGATGTCGACACGGCCAACTACTTGCGCACGCGCCCCGATCCGTTGACGCAGAACACCACCAGTGTGTTGGGCAAGTACGTGCATGTTGCCGCGTCCGGACGCGAGGACCGCGTCACGGTCGACATGTACCGTAACCGCGTCGATACCGATGTGCTCAGCGCGCTCGGCCAGGCCGGTACCACGCGGCTCCTGGCGGACGTCGCCGCCGACCGTGCCACGCGCACCCGTGTCTCGGTGGGGCAACGGTACGCCGGCATGGACCTGGGCATCGCCGATCGTGTCGAGTGGGATGTGTGGTGGCAGACGTCGGACACCGAATCGAGCACGCGTACCCTGGCCAATGTGCCCTCACGCGCCGCGACCTACGATCGCCTCTACCTGAGCGATCTTAGCGAAAGGTTGTGGGGCGGCAAGCTCACGCTTTTCCGTTCGCTTGATGGCGGCGACGTCGAACAGCGTATCGCCTACGGCGTCGAAGCCTCGCGTACCACGCCGTCGGGCGAGCTGAACGGTCAGGGTAGAAACGTGGCTACCGGTGTCGTGTCGAGTCGTTCGCCCTACATGCCGGAGAACTACCCGCTGCGCTTCTTCCCGCGCAACGATACCGATCGCTATGCGGTCTTCGCGCAGGACGATGTCTCGCTGTTCGACGGTCGGCTGCATGTCACCCCGGGGGTTCGCTGGGACCGTTATGCCTTCAGGCCCGATCGGAACGATCCTTACTACGACGGCGCGTTCGTCCAGGACGGGCTCGGCAACGTCACGAAGAGCCGGTTCTCGCCGAAGCTCGGCGCCACCTATGCGGTCGCGGAGAACGTCAAGCTCTACGCGAACTACGCGCAGGGTATCCGCTCGCCGCTTTACAGCGAAATGGCGGTGGCATGGGGCACGCCACGTCTCTACGGCATCGTCCCCAATCCGACGTTGAAGCCCGAGACCAGCAAGGGCGTCGAGATCGGCGTGCGCGGCAATGGCGAGTTGGGCTATTTCTCGGCCAGCACGTACTACAACCGCTATCGCAATTTCATCTATGGCGGATACACGCTGGATCGTAGCCAGTGGCCGCAATGGGCGCTCAACCAGAACCTGCTGATCGTCATGCAGGCGGTGAACTTTCCGCGGGCTACCATCAAGGGTGCCGAAGCCTCCGGTGGCCTGATGCTTGGCGCGTTGAGCGACGCGCTGCGTGGCTGGCGCATCCAGGGCAGTTTGTCCGCCGCCCGCGGCGACAAGCAGGTCTACGGTGCCGGCGGCACGTCGCCCCTGAACAGCGTCGATCTCCTGTCCGCCGTCGTCGGCGTGTCCTACGACGCGTCGACATGGGGCGCCGAGTTGATCGGCAAGGGCGTGCGTCGCAAGTCGCGTCTGGACGACGCCGACACGTATCGCGCGCCGGGCTACGCGACGATCGACCTCTACGCTCACTGGAAACCCATCGCTGCGCTGGAACTGATGGCCGGCGTCACCAACCTGGCCGATCGCAGGTACTGGGACTGGGGATCGTTGCACGGCGGCGTGCTGACCAACGTGGCCACCGGCGGCGGCGTGGACGACGCCCAGCTGCGCAACGCACAGATCGAACGCCTGACCATGCCGGGGCGTGCCGTCTCGGTATCGGCCCGTTACACCTTCTGAGGACGCGACCATGCAGCAGATTCCCGTGACGCCGGCATTACGCCTGGACATTCCCACGCTGGTCGACGGCTGGCGACGGCTACGCGATGCCGAACCCGGTCTGCGTGCCCTCGATGCGGCGCATCGCCTGGGCGTAAGCGAGGGCGAGCTCGTCGCCAGCCGTGTCGGCGACGGCGTCACGCGCCTGGAGGGGGAGTTGCCGGCCCTGATCCGCGAGCTCCCCTCCCTGGGGCGCGTGATGGCACTCACCCGCAACGCGTACTGCGTACATGAAAAGAAAGGCTGTTACGAGAACATCGATATCGGCGGCACCATGGGCATCGTGCTCGCGGAGGATATCGACCTCCGCCTGTTCCTCACCCACTGGCGTTACGGATTCGCGGTTCGTGAGTCGACGCGCGGACGCACGCTGGAAAGCCTGCAGTTCTTCGACGGCGACGGCAAGGCGGTGCACAAGGTGTACCTCACCGACCGGAGCGATCGCCCGGCCTGGCGCTCATTGGTGCATCGCTACACGGCGGCGGTGCAGTCACCGCTGATCGATTGCGCGGCGGTGGCCGACCCGCTGCCCTTACAGCAAGCGGACGAGGAGGTTGCCGTCGACGCGCTGCGCGACGGGTGGCGCGCACTGCGCGATCCGCACGATTTCTTCGCCTTGCTCAGAAAACACCGGGTGACGCGTGCGCAGGCGTTGCGGCTGGTGGGGGCGGAGTTCGCCACCCGTGTGGACGATGGCGCGTTGCGTCGGGTGCTCGAAGGCGCGGCCGCCGGTGGCGAGCCGCTGATGGTCTTCGTCGGCTCGCCGGGCGTGGTGCAGATCCACACCGGGCCCGTGCGGAAAGTGGCCATGGCCGGCCCATGGCTGAACGTGCTGGACGACGACTTCAATCTGCACCTTCGCGCCGACGCCATCGCCGATAGCTGGATCGTGCGCAAGCCGGTACCCGAAGGCACGGTCACGTCGCTCGAGCTGTATGCGGAGGACGGTACGCAGATCGTGCAGGTGTTCGGCCGACGCAAACCGGGCCTGCCGGAGCGTGACGACTGGCGGGCATTGCTGGCGACGGCCGGGGCGGCGGCATGAAGACGACCTGTGTCCGTCAACTCGCGCTCGCCGTCCTGCTCGCGTGCGTGTCCCTCGCAGCGAACGCCGCGTCGCGCATCGTCGCCCTGGGCGGCGACGTCACCGAGACCCTCTACGCCATCCACGCCGAGGGCAACCTGGTCGCGGTGGACAGCACCAGCACCTGGCCCGTGGCGGCCACGTCACTGCCGCAGGTGGGCTACGTGCGGCAGCTGAGCGCCGAAGGTGTGCTCGCGCTGCGCCCCGACCTGATCGTGGCGACCCACGATGCCGGCCCACCCACGGCCATGGCGCAGCTGCGCGAGGCGGGTGTGCGCATCGCCTCGTTGCCGGCATCACGCACGCCGGAGGACATCGTCGCGAAAATCCGCGGCGTGGGTGCGCTCACCGGCCACGCGGCGGAAGCGGAGGCACTGGCGCGCAGTGTCACGCGCACGTTCGCCACACTCTCGGCGGCAGTGGATGCGATGCCCCAACATCCCCGCGCGGTGTTCCTCATGTCGACGGGGCAGGGCAGCCCCATGGCGGCCGGCGCGGAGACGGCCGCGGACCGTGCGCTGGTCCTGGCAGGCGCACGCAACGTTGCCACGGGCATCGACGGCTACAAGGCGGTGTCGCCCGAAGCACTGGTGGCCATGGCGCCCGACGTCATCGTGCTCATGCAGGAGCGCGAAGCGGCGGTGGGTGGCATCGCGGGGGTACTGGCCCTGCCGGGTGTCGCCGATACGCCGGCTGGCAAGGCCCGGCGGGTGTACTTCGTGCCGGGCCAGGCGCTGCTCGGTTTCGGCCCGCGCACCGCCGGCGAGGCCCTCGCGCTGCAGCGGCGCCTGGCTTCCCTCGCACCATGAGCACCGTGGCGACCCTGGTGCCGGCCATCGCGTGGCGACGCCTCGCGCTACCGGCGCTCGTGCTGCTGCTGGTCGCGGTGGCGCTGTGGAGCCTGTGCCATGGTGCCATCGACATCCCGCCGCGCGAGGTGCTTGCATCCCTGCTGCGCGCGGCGGACGGCGCCCCGGCACGCGGCGATGACACCGTGGTGCTCGGCCTGCGTCTGCCGAGGATAGCGCTGGCGATCCTGGTCGGCTCGGCGCTGGCCAGCGGCGGGGCGACGATGCAGGGCCTGTTCCGCAACCCGCTGGCCGATCCCGGCCTGATCGGGGTGTCCGCCGGCGCGGCCCTCGGCGCCGTCGGCGCGATCGTGCTCGGCGGCCAGTCCGGCTCGTGGCGGGTCGCCGCCGCGGCGTTCGTGGGTGGCCTCGGCGCGACCTCCTTCGTCTACATGCTGGGCCGCCATCGTGCCGGCGTAAGCCATCTCCTGCTCGCCGGCGTCGCGGTGAACGCCATCGCCATGGCCGGGGTCGGCCTGCTGACCTACCTGGCCGACGAAAACCAGCTGCGTGACCTGACCTTCTGGTCGCTCGGCAGCCTGGGTGGCGCGAGCTGGTCGCGGCTGGCCACGGTGGCCCCGTGGATACTGCTTCCGCTGCTGTGCCTGCCCGCCGCCGCGGCGGGGCTCAACGCCCTGTTGCTGGGCGAGAACGAGGCGACGCTGCTCGGCTACCGTCCCGAGCGCCTGCAGCCCTTCCTCGTCGGGCTGGTCGCGCTGGCCGTCGGTGCCTCGGTGGCCTTTACCGGCGTGATCGGTTTCGTCGGCCTGATCGTCCCGCACCTGCTGCGCATGGGCTTCGGCCCCGACCATCGCTTCCTCCTGCCGGCCTCCGCGGTGGGTGGTGCCACGCTGCTGGTGGCGGCCGATGCGCTGGCGCGCACGGTCGTCGTGCCCGGCGAACTGCCGATCGGCGTGCTCACCGCGCTCGTGGGCGGGCCCTTCTTCCTCTGGCTGCTGCTGCGCGGTCGCGGCCACGGCGGCGGGCGATGACGACGATGCCCGGGTGGCTGGCCACCCACCATGTCGACCTGGTTCGCCAGGGCCGGTCCATCCTGCACGGCGTGTCGCTGGCCGCGGCGCCGGGTCGCCTGCTGGTGTTGATCGGCCCCAATGGCGCGGGCAAGAGCAGCCTGCTGAAGGTGCTTGCCGGCCTGACGCACGCGACGAGAGGCATCGCCACGCTTGACGACCGCGCGCTGCCGACATGGCACCCGCGCGACCTGGCCCGGCGACGCGCCATGCTTTCGCAGCGCGTGGACCTCGACTTCGGGTTCCTCGCGGAGGAAGTGGTGGCGCTGGGCCGCGGCCCCCATCCGGCCGACCGGGAGCGCGATGCCGGCATCGTCACCGCGGCGCTGCACGCGGCCCATGCCTGGGCGCTGCGTGGGCGCCGTTACACGGTGTTGTCCGGCGGCGAGCGGCAACGCGTGCAGCTGGCCCGCGTGCTCGCGCAGGTGTGGGAAGGGGCCAGCCACGGCGCGTGGTTGCTCCTGGACGAGCCCGAGGCCGGCCTCGACATCGCCCATCAGCACTTCATCCTGCGCCGGGCCCGCGCCCTTGCGACACAAGGCTTCGGCGTGGTCGCCGTGCTGCACGACCTGGCACTGGCCGCCCGCTACGCCGACGAGGTCGCGTTGATGGCCGGCGGTCGCCTGCTGCGGCAGGGTCCGCCAGGGGTGACACTGGATCCGGCACTGCTCTCGGAGGTCTACGGCATCGCGCTGGTCCGCGGCGCGGCGGGTGGTATCGAGGTGGCCTGAGGCCTGCGACCCCGTGCCGCCACCGCGATCGCGGCCGAGGCGTAAAATGGTGGTCTTGCCCACCCACAGGCCACCCTCCATGACTTTTCCCGCCGTCCGCATGCGCCGCATGCGCCGCGATGCCTTCTCCCGCGCCCTCATGCGCGAGACCGTGCTCACCGTATCCGACCTCATCATGGTCGCCTTCGTCGTCGATGGCGAAGGTGTACGACAGCCGGTGGCCTCCATGCCGGGCGTGGAACGGCTCTCGATCGACCAGCTGTTGAAGCTCGGCGAGGAATGCGTGGCGCTGGGTATCCCGGCACTGGCCCTGTTTCCGTCGGTGGGCAACGAGGTGAAGAGCGAAGACGCGGCGGAGGCCTGGAATGCGCAGGCGTTGTTCCAGCGTGCGACGCGCGCCCTCAAGGAACGTTTTCCCGAACTGGGGCTGATTGGCGACGTGGCCCTGGACCCCTACACCACGCATGGCCAGGATGGCCTGATCGACGCCGACGGCTACGTGATGAACGACGCCACGGTGCAGGCGCTGATCCGGATGTCGCTGGCGCAGGCGGAAGCCGGCATGGATTTCATCGCACCGTCCGACATGATGGACGGGCGCATCGGTGCCATCCGCGACGCCCTGGAAGAGGCCGGCCATATCCACACGCGCATCCTGGCGTATTCGGCGAAGTACGCATCCAGCTTTTACGGCCCGTTCCGCGACGCCGTGGGTTCGTCGGGCAACCTGGGCAAGGGCAACAAGCACACCTACCAGATGGACGTCGGCAACAGCGACGAGGCCCTGCGCGAGGTGGAACTCGACCTCGCCGAGGGTGCGGACGCGGTGATGGTGAAGCCCGGCCTGCCTTACCTGGATATCGTCCGCCGGGTCAAGGACACCTTCGGCGCGCCCACCTTCGTCTACCAGGTCAGCGGCGAGTACGCGATGATCAAGGCCGCCGCGCAGAACGGCTGGCTGGACGAAAAGGCCGTGGTCATGGAATCCCTGCTGGCGATGAAGCGTGCAGGCGCGGACGCGATCCTGACGTATTTCGCGGTGGACGTGGCGCGCTGGCTGAAGGGCTGAGACGGCGCACCGCCAGCCGATCGTGCAGGGCCTGCCCGCTCGCGTGACATAATCCGGAACGATCTTCCGGGAGTCGCAGGATGGATGGACATCACTTTCTCGAGACGGCCGTCGTCTTCCTGCTGGCGACGGTCGTGGCCGTGCCCCTCACGAAGCGCTTCCGCCTGGGCGCCGTGCTCGGCTACCTGCTGGCGGGGGTGGTCATCGGGCCTTCGGTCCTCGGGCTGGTAAACGACACCGAGGGCGTCGCGACGATCTCCGACTTCGGCGTCGTGCTGATGCTGTTCGTCATCGGGCTGGAACTGTCGCCGTCGCGCCTGTGGGTGATGCGACGCGCGGTGTTCGGCAGCGGCAGCCTGCAGGTCATCACCTGCGCGCTGGCGCTCGGCGCCATCGGCTATTTCCTGTTCGGCCTCACCTGGAAAGCCGGCGTCATCGTCGGCGGAAGTCTGGCTCTTTCCTCCACGGCCTTCGGCCTGCAGATCCTGGCCGAGCGCAAGGAGGCCGGTTCGGCGTACGGTCGCCAGGCCTTCGCCATCCTGCTGTTCCAGGACCTGGCCGCCATTCCGCTGATCGCCGCGGTGCCCCTGCTGGGTAGCGCCGTGGCCCACGATGCGCACGGACCGGACATGGCCAGCGTGCTGCGCGTGGTCGGCACCATCTTCGGGGTGATCCTGGGCGGCCGCCTGCTGTTGCGCCACGTGTTCCGCTTCGTCGCCCGCGCCAAGAGCACCGAGGTGTTCACGGCAACGGCCCTGCTCGTGGTCATGGGCACGGCATGGCTGATGGAACTGGCCGGCATCTCGGTCACGCTCGGTGCCTTCCTGGCCGGCCTGCTGCTGGCAGATTCGGAATACCGGCACGAACTGGAATCCAACATCGAGCCGTTCAAGGGGCTGCTGCTGGGGCTGTTCTTCGTCAGCGTGGGCATGTCGGTCGACCTCGCGCTGCTGGTGGCCAAGCCGCTCCTGGTGCTGGGCATGGTGGCCTTGCTGCTGGCCGTCAAGGCGATGCTGATCGTGCCGCTGGGCCGGCTGATCGGTGCACTGACCACCGCGGATTCCGTGCGGCTTGCCGCCGTGCTGGCCAGCGGCGGCGAGTTCGCGTTCGTCATCCTCAACCTCGCCCAGCAGAACCGCCTGATCGACGATAGCCAGCGCGGGTTGATGGTCATGGCCATCTCGCTGTCCATGGCGCTGACACCGCTGCTGGTGCTGGCAGCCTCCCGGCTGGTCCACGAGCGTGTGCATACGCCCGACCGCGCCTTCGACACCATCGAGTCCGATACGCCGCGGGTCATCATCGCGGGCTTCGGCCGCATGGGCCAGATCGTCGCGCGCATGCTGCGCGCACAGGACATCCCGTTCGTCGCCCTGGAAAGCTCGGTGGAGCAGGTGGATACCTCGCGGCGGTTCGGTGGCACGTCGCTGTTCTTCGGTGACCCCGCGCGTCCGGAAATGCTGCGGGCGGCGCAGGCCGACAAGGCCGAGGTGTTCGTCATCGCCACCGACGATCCTGAGGCGAACATCCGCACCGCCCGGCTGGTCAGGCGACAGTACCCGCACCTGAAGATCATCGCCCGTGCGCGTAACCGCCAGCATGCCTTCCGTCTGATGGACATCGGCATCGAAGAACCCGTGCGCGAGACGTTCTACTCCAGCCTGGAAATGACCCGCCACGTGCTCCAGTCGCTCGACATGCCGGCGGAGGTCGTGGACAGCCGCATCGCCCGTTTCCGCAAGCACGACGAGCAGGTGCTGCGCGCGCAGTACCTCGTCTACGACGACGACGCGGCCCTCATCCAGTCCTCGAAGGAAGCCCTGCACGACCTGCAGCAGCTGTTCGAAGCCGACGCCGTTGACGAGCGCGAGCGCGATAGTTGAGCCACGTCGATCTCGCGTCACACGACAAGCACGGCATGCATGACATGCGCGACATGCATCTGTAGGAGCGCGCGATGCGCGCGACATCTTCTCGCGGCGCCTTTCATGCTGGCGCGCCAGCTGCCGGGTTATCGCAAAAAGATGTCGCGCGCATCGCGCGCTCCTACAGGGTCATCGCGCCGGCAAGCGGTGTCACCGTGCCGGCATGTCGGCGGCGAAGCAAAGTCGGCGGCGCAGCAAAGGGGTCAATCGGGCTGGGCGGGCTGCCGGAGTGTCTGGCGTACGCTGGGTACGGTGCCGACGCGGCTGCCCAGTTCATGCGCGATGTCCACATAGCCCAGGTGTCGTGCGACATCGCCGGCGGTCCGGCCGAAGCCATCGGCGGCGTTGCGGTTGGCGCCGCGCTGCAGCAGCACGCGCGCCGGCCCGAGCAGGGCATGCATCGCGCTGGCGTGCAGCGCGCTGACGCCGCGGTGGTCGGCATGCTCGATCCGGGCGCCGGCATCCAGCAGCACCGGTACCAGGGCGCCGAGGTGAGTGGCATCGGCAGGGGCGCCCGGGCGCAGGTTCGCACCCAGCAACATCAGTAGCGGGGTCACGCCGTCCTTGTCGGCCTTGTTCGCATCGGCGCCCTTGCCGATCACGGTATCCAGCAGGCGCCGCGCACGCAGGCTGTCGCTACTGCCGAAGCAGTACTGCGCGGCGGCGTGCAGGGCGGTGTGGCCGTGGGCGTCCTCGGCTTTCGCATCGGCACCGGCACGCAGCAGCATGTCGGCGATCTCCGGATAGCCCAGCGCGGCGGCGATCATCAGCGCCGTGGTCTCGCCCGGCAACCGCTGGTCGGCCGACACGCCATGCGCGAGCAGGGCCTCGACAATCGTGTCGCGTCGCGCGTTGACGGCTGCCGCCAGCGGCGTGATGCCGGAGGCGGCGGCGAGGGTCGGATCGGCGCCGGCCTGGAGCAGGTGGTCGACGACGTGACGCTGTCCGGCGCCGGACGCGCGAAGCAGGCCGGTCGCGCCCTGGTGGTCGCGTGTGTCGACGGGGAAGCCCAGTTCGATCAGCCGGTCCACGGCTTGCACATCGCCCGCGGCGGCGGCGGCGGGAAGATCGTCGGCACGCAGGGGGCGACGCGGCAGAGGCCACGCTGTCCAGCTGAGCCAGCGCTCCACATCGCCGTGTCCGATGCCCAGTCCGTAGGGTGTCTCGCCATTGACGTCGGCCGCCTCGGGATCCGCGCCGTGGGCGACCAGCAGGCGTACCAGCGGCAGGCTTTCGCCACCTTGCTCGAGCGCCGCGTGCAGCGGCGTGCGTCCGCCTGCGTCGCGAACGTTCGGGTTCATGCCGCGGGCGAGCAGGGCACCCAGCAGCGCGGTACGGCCCGTGGAGGCGGCCATGTGCAGGGGCGTGCGTCCGCGGGCGTCGGCACCGAACGGATCGGCGCCGGCCTCGAGCATCGCCAGGGTCAGGCGTTCGTCGGCGCCGTCGAGGCGGCAGATCGCCTGGCCGAGCAGACCCGCGCCGGCCGGGCTGGCGCCGGCCCGCATCAGTTGCAGCAGGGCGTCGGCCGACTGCGGCAGCTGGGGTAGCAGTGCATCGAACAGGCGGCGTCCGGCCTGGGGCGCGTCGCCGGGTGCACCCAGCCGTGCCTCGGCATGCAGGCCGTGGTCGAGCAGCCATGCGCGTGCTGCCTCGAAACCGGGACCCGCAAGGTCGACGTAGAGGGCCGACAGTTCCTCCACGGGCCAGGCGCGCACCTTGGTGGTGAACGTGGAAGCCACGGCCCAGTGGCCGAAGCGCAGGGCATCGTAGAGGTGCAGGGGCGAATCGGCGCCAGCCTCCGGCACGACCGACTCGCTGAGCGATGTCGGCAGCGGTGTTTCCGGATCGAGCAGCGCCACGAAATCCCAGCGTCCGGCCCCGGCCGCGTGGTCGAGCGCGCTCCGGCCGTCCGCGCCGGGCTCTTTCGGCTGGGCGCCGAGCGCCAGCAGCGCCCGCACCGTGGCGGCCTGGGCCCGGGGCGACTGGCAGGCGAGGGTCAGTGCGTCGCGGCCGTGGCCGTCGCGCGGCGAGGCGTCCGCGTGGGCGTCGGCCAGCAGCTGGACGATGCCCTGCGCGCCGGCGCGCGCGGCTTCCATCAACGCCGTCGTGCCGTGGCGATCGGCGAGGTTGGGTTGCGCGTGCGCCTGCAACAGCGCGCGGGCGATCTGTTCGTGCCCTTCGGCGGCCGCGGCCATGAGCGCTGAGCGGCCGTGGGCGTCGGTGGCGTTCACCGCCGCCTTGTAACGCAGCAGTACCTTCACGCCCTCGGCGTCGTCGTCGGCAATGCCGGCTGCCGCGACCAGTGCGGGTTCGCCGCCCACGGGCGAGGCCTTGGCGCCGTGTTCCAGGAGAAACCTCACCAGCGCCCAGTTGGCTGCGCGGCAGGCGATCGCCAGGGGCGTGTCACCTGCCGCGTTCACCGCATCCACCGGTGCGCCGGCGTCCAGCAGCATGGCCGCCACGGTCGGTTCGGCACTCAGTACCGCGCCATGCAGTGGCGTGTTGCCCTCGTTGTCGACGGCGGCCGCATTCGCGCCATTGGTGAGCAGGGTAAGTACGGCGTCCGGCCGGCCGTGCCAGCTGTCGCGCGTGGCCGCGTGCAATGCGGTGACGCCCTGGTGGGCGCGATCGACCTTCGCGCCCCGCGCGATCAGCGCACGCAGCAGGCGTGAATCAGGTGACAGTGCCGCCAGTGTCAGCACCGAGCGCTGGTCGCGGTCGCCGGGCTCGGCGCCGGTGTCCGGTTCGGCACCGGCCTCGACCAGCGCAACCGCGCGCGCGATATCACCCTCGCGGGTGGCGAGCAGCAGGGCACGCTCGCGGACGCCAGGCTGGCTTTCTTCCGTGCTGAGCACGGGAATGGGTGCCGGCGGGATGTCTGCCGGGCGCTCCGCGTCCTGCCCGACGTCTTCACGCGACGGGATGCCGCCCCGTTTCGCACCGAGGCGTACGCGGCGATCCGGGAGCAGTGCGCGCAAGGTGCGATTGGCGATCACCATGCCTGCCACTGGCAACAGGACCACGCCGTAGAGCGCCAGCGACGCGAGGCGCATTTCCGCAGGCAGCACGCCGTACAGGCCGGACAACGCCACGGCGCAGAACGCCAGCACCAACAGGCTGAGCGCCGCCGGGAGGAAATGGGAGAAGAAGCGCTCCTCGGCGGACAGGTGGCGGCCGAAACTCACGGATCGCGCCAGCGCCGTGAAAATCCACGAGGCCGTTCCGCTGTCTTCGGGGTAGGCGTCGTCCCAGAGGAAGATCAGGCCGAAGGCGGGCCATGTCCGCCATAGCGCGGCAAGCGCCACGACCAGGGTGGCAGCCAGCAGGAGCGCCGCGCCCAGGCTGGGGGCCTGGGTCAGCTTGAGCAGGGGCCAGGCCACCAGCACGAAGACCACGAACGTATAGGCCGTGAAAATCACCACGTAGGCCGAGCCCCGGCGCAAGGCCGTGCGCAGGTAGCTGGTTTCGGGGTCGAAGCCGATGGCATGGCACACCGCGCCCATGACCAGCGCATTCGCCAGCAGCAGCGGAATCAGCGCCAGCGGTGACGCCGTGAGGCCGGCGCAGGCGACCGCAGCAAGGACGGGAATGAACCAGGGCAGCGCTTTGAGCAGCGACGGTCGACGACGTTTGGGATTGGCCATGCGCGGGAGTATACGGACGCGCATGGCCGTACGCGGTAACGCGGCGTTAACCCTGGTAACGCACGGCGCGCCCGGCGCGGTTTCGCCTGCTCAGGCCCTGACGAGCATCTGGTCGGGGTCGATCTCGCGATTGTGGTTCGGCTGGTTGCACACGGTGAGCGTTTCGCCCGGAGGCGTCTGCAGGTGCCAGCCGCATCCGGCGAGGTTGATGAGCACTTGCTCAGTGTCGTTATGCGGCAGCTTGCGCTGGGGCGTCAGTTCCACCTCGAGCACGAAGCGCAGTTCGCCCAGCAGGAGCACCAGCGGTTCGGGAAGCATGTCGAGGCCATCCCGGCGGGTCATCCAGACGTAGGTATCGGGCTTGCGAAGGCTTGCGTAGACATAGCAGTGCATGACGGCGGTCTCGCTGGCGGTTCGAGTACCTAAGGTAGCAAAAGGCCGGCGCCCGCGGGCGCGTGCGGACCACATTCCTGCAGATTTGTTGCACCGGCACTTGCAAATTATTCGTCAAGTCGTCCAGAGTTCCCCCGCAGATTGTTAAACGCGCGTATGAAAACAAGAACGTTTCCGTTGCGCGACTGTGACATCGACCCAGACAGAACAAGCAGGAGCCCCACCATGCAGACGTTGATCCGTACCCGCCCGTTGGCCGTCGCCGCCCTTTCGCTGGCCATCGCCGGCGCGCTCGTGGCTCCGCAGGCCGCCCACGCCAGTGCCTTCCAGCTGAAGGAAAATAGTGCCGCCGCGCTCGGCCGCGCTTTCGCCGGCTCCACCGCGGCAGGTGACGATGCGTCCGTCATCGTGAACAACCCGGCCGCCATGAGCATGCTCAAGGGCACCACGTTCCAGGCCGACGTCACCGGCATCAACTTCAGCACCAAGTTCCACGGCACCGCCACCGACGCGCAGGGTCGTCCCATCTCCGGCGGCAACGGCGGCGACGCGGGCACCACCATCCCGGTGCCGGCCTTCTACGTGGCCACCCAGGTCAGCGACCGCTGGCACGTCGGCTTCGGCCTGACCGCGCCGTTCGGCTTCAAGACCGAATACGACGGCGACTGGAAGGGTCGTTACAACGCTATCAAGTCCGACTTCAAGTCGTATGACGCCACCCTGTCGGCCTCGTTCGACGTCACCGACAACTTCGCCCTGGGCGTCAGCGCCATCGCGCAGAAGACCACGGCCGAACTGACCAGCGGCATCAACTACAACACCGTCGGCCTGGGCCTGATCCAGCGCGCCGCCGCGGCTGGCCAGCTCTCGCCCGCCGTGGCTCGTGCCCTGGCCGCCCAGTACGCGGCCGTGGTGCCGCCGGGCAGCGATGGCGTGGCCAAGATCAAGGGCGACGACTGGGCCTACGGCTGGCAGGTCGGTGGTCTGTGGAAGCTCACCCCGAACGACCGCATCGCGCTGAACTACCGCAGCAAGATCAAGCACACGCTGGAAGGCACGGGTAACTTCACGATGCCGAGCAACGTCTCGGCCGTGCTGTCCAACCCGACCGTCGGTGCCCTGCTCGGCAGCGGCCAGCCGCCCTTCACCCACACCAACGGCACCGCGGGCTTCACCACGCCGGTCGTGGCCACCGCCAGCTTCTGGCACCAGGACGTCAAGTTCGGCCTGGGCTTCGACCTGTCGTGGACCAAGTGGGACGAGTTCAAGGACCTGACGGTTGACTACTCGAACCCGAACCAGCCGTCCACCAGCGAGAACTACAGCTGGCGCAACAGCTACTTCCTCTCGGCTGGTGGTGAGTACTACCCGACCGACAAGCTGACGCTGCGTGCCGGTATCGCCGTGGACAGCACCCCGACCTACGACGACACCCGTTCGCCGCGCGTGCCCGACTCCACCCGCAAGTGGCTCGCGTTCGGCGTCGGCTACAAGGCCACGGAGAACTTCGAGCTCAACGCCGGCTATGCGCACATCTTCGTCAACAAGGCGCACATCGCGGGCGTCACCGATGCGACGGGCGACCGCCTGGTCGGCCAGAACGACGACAAGGGCAACCTGCTCAGCGTGTCGGCCAAGTACCAGTTCTGATCGCGTCGTCGATCGGCTGAGGCCTGATACGAAAAAAACCTCCCCGGCAACGGGGAGGTTTTTTTATGGGCGGATCAACCGCCCGCGCCGCAGCACTTCTTGTATTTCTTCCCGCTGCCGCACGTGCAGCTGTCGTTGCGTCCGACCTTGGCGTCCTCGCGACGCGACGGGCGCCCGTGTTCCGGGTGACGCCGGCGATACAGCGCCGCCAGCTGGAACGGAATCTCGTTGAGCAGTGTCATCCGCTCCTCGAAGGTGGGTAGCGGCACCTCCGGGGTACCGGGCTCCGGATCGACCTGGTCGGCGGTGAGCGTGAGCAACATGCCGACGAGGGGATAGGTGGACTCGTCGAGCCACTCGGACCATTCCTCTTCCCACGCGTTGATGGCGAAGCGGAAGCCGAGCGCCCAGTCGCTGGCGAGCGGGAAGTCACCGTCGTACGTGCTGACGTCCTCGAGTTCGTCGAATGCCTCGGGAGAGTCGACGAAGGGCAGCGACTCGTCCGCCATGATCTTCGGATCGCCCGAGACACGCGCCTCGATCACCGCCCAGAACTCCTTGAGCAGTTCGGCAACCTCGGCATGCACCGCCTCGGATTCCCACGGTATCGCCTCGCCCGCGTCGAAGATGGCCATGCAGTCGTCGATGTCGACCTCGGCCGGCCCGACGATGGCTGCGGAAAACAGACCGTCCAGCGTTTCCAGCGAATAGCGGTTGGTCGAGATCAGGAGGTCGTCGAGTCGGCCTAGCCGCGTTTCATTCATCTGCATGGTGGTTGCTCAGTAAGCGTAGTCGCGGAAGACGGGATCGACGCTGCCGTTCCATGGGCCGTGGAATAGCTCGAGCTTGGTATCGGCCTGGGTCTTGCCGGACAGGGCGATCTCCTCCAGCGGCTCGAGGTACACCGACTCGTCCACGCCGCGGTGGCCCAGGCGGTTTCGCCGCTTCAGGCCCTCACGGGCGATCTTCACCGCTTCCAGCGAGAGTTCGCGCACGCTGTGATCGCGGAAACGCAGGGCAAGCGCCTCTTTCGGCACGCCGTCGCGCAAGGCATGACGCTCGGCCTTCGTGAAGTCCTTCACGAGATCCCATGCGGCATCCAGTGCAGTGTCGTCGTACAGCAGACCCACCCAGAAGGCCGGCAGGGCACACAGCGAATTCCACGTGCTGGTGTCGGCGCCGCGCATCTCCAGGTATTGCTTGAGGCGTACTTCGGGGAAGGCGGTGGTCAGGTGATCGGCCCAGTCCTTCATGTCGGCCCGTACACCAGGCAACGCCGGCAACTCGCCGCGCATGAACTTTTTGAAGTCCTGTCCGGCCAGGTCGACATACTTGCCGTCGCGGTAGCTGAAGTACATCGGTACATCGAGGATGTAATCGACATAGCGCTCGTAGCCGAAGCCGTCCTCGAACACGAAGTCGAGCATGCCGGTACGGTCGGCATCGGTGTCCGTCCATACATGCGAGCGGAACGACTTGTAGCCGTTGGGCTTGCCCTCGGTGAAGGGCGAGTTGGCGAACAGCGCGGTGGCGATGGGTTGCAGCGCGAGCGCGACGCGGAACTTCTTCACCATGTCCGCCTCGCTGGAGAAGTCGAGGTTGACCTGGACGGTGCAGGTGCGGGTCATCATGTCCAGGCCGAGCGAGCCCACCTTGGGCATGTACTCGCGCATGATCTTGTAACGCCCCTTGGGCATCCAGGGCATCTGGTCGCGGCGCCATTTCGGCTGGAAGCCCATGCCGAGGAAGCCGATGCCGAGTTCTTCCGCCACCGAGCGCACCTCGCGCAGGTGGTCGGTCACTTCGTCGCAGGTGTCGTGGATCGTTTCCAGGGGCGCACCGGAAAGCTCCAGCTGCCCGGCGGGCTCGAGCGTGATGTTGGCCATGCCCTTGGTCAGCGCCACGGGAATGTCGCCTTCACGGGCGACGTCCCAGCCGAAGCGCGTGGCCAGCGTTTCCATCAGCTGACGAATGCCGGGGCGGTCGCCGTCGAACGGGGGCGGGGTCAGGTCGTCGCTGTAGAAGCCGAACTTCTCGTGCTCCGTGCCGATCCGCCAGGCCTCGCGCGGCTTCTCGCCCTTGGCGAGGTACGCCACCAGGTCGTTACGGTCGCCGATGGGCGTGCTCTTGGCGGCGCTGGGGATGGACACAGGGGCTTTCCTTGAAGAGGGGGCTTTAGGCCGGATGCAGCCCACATGGGGGCGCGCGCCCGACGGAAAAAGGTGCCATGCGGCCGCGCAGGGTAACAAAAGGCAGGGCGTCCTGCCGCCACGAAAGCGGCGCCGGTCCGTCGTTCATGACCCGCCGAAGGGCCAAAGAAAAGCCCCGGCGCTTGCGCCAGGGCTTAGGGACCGCCATGAGGCGTCGCCGTGAGTCGCGGTACGCCCCCGCGACGCGGGGGCATCGATCGATCATGCGGCGGAGATGACGATGCTTTCCCCGTCGGTGAACCGAACTTCTTCTTCACTCCCCTCCTCGAGCCTGTCTTCGGAAAGCGCCTGGCCTTTCGCATCCATCACCCGAACCATGATCGGACCGGTATCGCCTGGTTCGTCATTGACGATCGTGACCTTTAAATGCTTCATGCCGTGTTCTCCATGGGTTTGGCTAGATAGTCCATCACGATCACGCGACGCACCAGCGCCGTGGCGTCGCGTCACGGCGGCCGACAAAGAGAGGCTGGAGTGCCTTGCATTTTACGTTGCCCAATTCGCTTACAGATAAGCGCCGAGCGAGGTATCGCGATCAGCGCTTCATCGACGTTTCGTGAGCGCCCAGGGTGACTAGGCCGTCCCCTGCCCGGGTTCGCGGTAGCGTCCACAAAAAAAGGCCGCCCACGGGCGGCCTTTTTTCCTGTGCGATGGATCGCGGTCAGCGCTTCATCGAATTGAAGAACTCGTCGTTTGACTTCGTGTTCTTCATCTTGTCGAGCATGAACTCCATCGCCGCCAGCTCGTCCATCGGGTGGAGGAGCTTGCGCAGGATCCAGATCTTGGCGAGCAGGTCCGGATCGATCAGCAGGTCTTCGCGGCGCGTGCCGGAGCGGTTGATATCGATGGCGGGATAGACGCGCTTCTCGGAGATGCGCCGGGACAGGTGCACTTCCATGTTGCCGGTACCCTTGAACTCCTCGTAGATCACCTCGTCCATCTTCGAGCCCGTATCGGTCAGCGCCGTGGCGATGATCGTCAGGCTGCCGCCTTCCTCGACGTTGCGTGCCGCGCCGAAGAATCGCTTCGGACGCTGCAGGGCGTTGGCGTCGACACCGCCGGTGAGCACCTTGCCGGAGCTCGGCACCACCGTGTTGTAGGCGCGGGCAAGGCGGGTGATCGAGTCGAGCAGGATCACCACGTCCTTCTTGTGCTCGACCAGGCGCTTGGCCCGCTCGATCACCATCTCGGCTACCTGCACGTGGCGCACCGCGGGTTCGTCGAAGGTGGAGCTGATCACTTCGGCGCGAACCGTGCGGGCGATTTCCGTGACTTCCTCGGGGCGCTCATCGATCAAAAGCATGATCAGATGGACGTCCGGGTGGTTGTACTGGATGGCCTGCGCGACGTTCTGCAGCATCATCGTCTTGCCGGATTTGGGCTGGGAGACGATGAGGCCACGCTGGCCCCGACCGATGGGCGCCACCAGGTCGAGGATGCGGCCGGTGATGTCCTCGGTGGAGCCGTTGCCGCGCTCGAGTTTGAACGACTTGCGCGGGAACAGCGGCGTGAGGTTTTCGAACAACAGCTTGTTCTTCGACGCCTCCGGCGGATCGCCGTTGATGTCGTCCACCTTGAGCATCGCGAAGTAGCGCTCGCCTTCCTTGGGATGGCGGACGCGTCCGGTGATGTAGTCGCCGGTGCGCAGGTTGAAGCGACGGATCTGGCTGGGCGAGACGTAGATGTCGTCCGGGCCGGCCAGGTACGACTCGTCGGCCGAGCGCAGGAAGCCGAAGCCGTCCTGCAGGATTTCCAGCACGCCTTCCGCCCAGATGCCGCCGCCCGACCGGGCGTGGGCCTTCAGGATGTTGAACACCACATCCTGCTTGCGCTGGCGGGCCACGCCTTCGCGCACGCCGAGCGACTCGGCGAACTCGAGCAACTGGATGGCGTTCTTGCGCTTGAGCTCGGTCAGGTTGATCAGGCGATCGTTGCTGCCGGCATCGGCGTTCTCGTCGTCGTCGACGGGGTAGCCGTTGTTATTGTTGTTGCGCGGATGCTGATAATTGCCACCGCCGCCATTGCCGTTGCCCGGATTGCCGCCACCACCACCGCCACCGCCGCCCGGACGGGGCGGGTTGCGCTCGTTGCGGCGACGACGGCCGCGGCCTTCGCGCTCGGCATTGTTGGCGTTGTTGGGGCCACCGTTGGGGTTGGCGCCACCGTTAGGATTGCGGTCGTTACGGTTCTGCTGCGGGTTGGGGTTGTCGCCCCGGCCCTGCGGCTGGCCGTTCTGACCGCCCTGGCCGCCGCCCTGGGGCGGGTTGGCCTGGCCACCGTCGCGGGACTCGCCTTGCGGCGAAGCCGGTCGGGCATCCGCGGGCGGCGCCGAGGTGTTACCCAGCTGCAGTTCCGCCTGGGGGGCGGGCGCGGGCATCGGTGCGGGCACGGGTGGCAACGGCGGCGGGGCCTTGACCGGAGCCGGTGCGGGAGCACTCGTCTCTACCGCCTGCGTTTCGGCAGGCGGCGCCTTGCGGCGCGTACGGGGACGCGGTTCGGTCGCAGGCGTGTCGCCGGCGCCCTTGGCGTCGTTGGAGTCTTTGGTTTCGATATCGGACACGGGCAAACCTCACGGGGCGCCGTTAAAAGAAGAAGGGAGAGGGTTCGCGACTGGGGGGACAAGCGGTGTCCCGGCGAACCCCTAGAGCCTAGCATCGCGTGAGGCGCGACGTAAAGCGCCTCACGCGGTGGCTCGGGTCATGCGATGAACCGGATCAGAGGGCGCCGTCGATGAACTTGGCCAGCTGGCCCTTGCCCACGGCACCGATCTGGGTGCCTGCCACCTTGCCGTCCTTGAACAGCATGAGGGTGGGAATGCCGCGCACGCCGAACTGACGCGGCGTCTGCTGGTTCTCGTCGATGTTGATCTTGACGATCTTCAGCTTGCCCTCGTATTCGCCGGCCAGTTCGTCGAGCAACGGCGCGATGGACTTGCAGGGGCCGCACCATTCCGCCCAGAAGTCGAGCAGGACCGGGGTGTCGGAATCGAGGACTTCCTGCTGGAACGCAGCGTCGCTCGTATGGGTGATCTTGTCGCTCACCGTTATCTCCAAAAAGGGGTGACTGGGGGGCTTGACGACCGTAACGCTCACATCGGCTACACTAAGGCGCCTCATGTCGCGGGTCGCACCGGAAGCGAAGGTCCTGGCCATTGCAGCCTCGAGCCCTCCTTCCAACGCAACTAGGGGCGCGCTTCAAGCGTTTCAAGGGCGCCGACGGGATGGTTTCCGTTGACATAGGTGAGAAGGTTACCCGTTTTCCAGCCTTTTCACCTATGCCAGCGGAAGCCGTCGGGTCGCGCGCCGCCGCCTCCGGCCATCGTGCGCCGGGCGAGTCGTAAGGCCGCCGGTGGTAACCGGCCGCCCCCGACTCTCCCGTGACGCCGGTCGGATCACCCACCGTCCCCCGACCCTACGGTCGCCGGGGATGCCGCCGCGCATGTGCGTGGCGCGACGCAGGCCATTCCTACCTATGTCCGAAACCGTTCTCACCGACGTCTTCTACGAAAACCTCGACCTCCATCCGTTGCTCCACCAGGGTCTGGCCACCGCGGGCATCACCCGCTGCACGCCCATCCAGGCACTGACCCTGCCGGTCGCCCTGCTGGGACGCGACGTCGCCGGCCAGGCGCAGACGGGCACGGGCAAGACCTTCGCCTTCCTGGTCGCCCTGATGGACCGCCTGCTCAAGCACCCGGCCGCGGCGGACCGCAAGGATGCCGATCCGCGTGCCCTGATCATCGCGCCCACCCGCGAGCTGGCCATCCAGATCGAGAAGGATTTCCAGACGATCGGCAAGGCCACCGGCCTGCGCAGTGCGCTGATCTACGGCGGGGTGGACTACGACAAGCAGCGCCAGCAGCTGCGCGACGGCTGCGACATCATCATCGCCACGCCCGGCCGCCTGCTCGACTACTACAAGCAGGATGTGTTCGGTTTCGGCGCGGTCGAGGTCATGGTCATCGACGAAGCCGACCGCATGTTCGACCTCGGCTTCATCAAGGACGTGCGCTTCATCTTCCGCCGCCTGCCGGCCCGCGAGAAGCGCCAGGTGCTGCTGTTCTCCGCCACGCTCAGCCACCGCGTGCTGGAGCTGGCCTACGAACACATGCACGAGGCCGAGAAACTGGTGGTGGAGACGGAGAACGTCACCGCCGACCGGGTCCGCCAGGTCGTCTACTTCCCCTCCAAGGAAGAGAAGATGCCCCTTCTGCTCAACCTGCTCGAAGAGAGCAAGACCGAGCGCAGCATCATCTTCGTCAACACCAAGGCCGCCGCCGAACGCATCACCGATCGCCTGAAGCGGCACAACTTCCGCGTCGGCGCCATTTCCGGCGACGTGCCGCAGGTCAAGCGCCAGAAGCTGCTCCAGCGCTTCCAGGATGGCCAGATCGACCTGCTCGTGGCCACCGACGTGGCCGCGCGCGGCCTGCACATCCCGGCGGTCAGCCACGTCTTCAACTACGACCTTCCGCAGGACGCCGAAGACTACGTGCATCGCATCGGCCGTACCGCCCGCCTGGGTGCGGAGGGCGACGCGGTCAGCTTCGCCTGCGACCTGTATGCGATGGGCCTGCCGGACATCGAGACCTACATCAACCAGAAGATCCCCACCGCCTCCATCGAGGCGAAGATGCTGGTGATGCCGGCACCGCGTCCGCGCGCCGACGGCGTGCAGGACGAAGTGGACGATCCGAACGACACCGGCGGCCACATCCCGACCCGCGGCGCGCCGCCGGAGAAGGGTGGCCGTGCCGGCCGCGACGGTCGTGGCGGGCCGTCCCGTTCCGGCGAGCGTCCGGCCAGCCGTGAGCGCCGCCCGCGTCCGCCGCGCGAGGACCAGCCCGTGGGCGGTTTCACCGCGGCATCCACCGAAATACCGATGACGACGGTCGTGGTCGCGGAGTCGGTCGAGCAACTGCCGGCTGCCGCCGAGGCCATGGCCGCCGACGGCGCGGTGAAGAAGCGTCGCCGCCGTCGCGGTGGTCGCGGTCGTGGCGCACGGGAGGGCCTCGACGTGGCGACCGACGGCCAGCAGGTGGTCGAGGCGGCGGCCACGGCCGATCGCCCGGCGTCGCCGCCGGGCGCGCGCCATAAGGACGAGGGTCCGGCCGAGTCGAACCCGGGGCGTCGTCCGTCACGCCAGGTGGCGGCGAACCGTCCCGCCGGCACGCCGGCTCCCGCGGAAAAGACGCACGAGAAAAAAGTCGGCTTCTTCCGCCGCATCGGTCGCCTCTTCGGCAGCCGCTGAGGTGCCTGCGGGCCGCCTGCATGCAGGCGGCCCGCAAAACCGTCACGACATCCCTTATCCTCTGAGGCTGAACAGCCAACGGGTGACGCGGTGATCGGTTTCGATCTGGTGAGCAAACGATACGAGGGCGATCACCAGGCCCTTACCGACGTCTCGTTCCAGGTCGCGGCGGGCGAGATGGCCTTCGTGACCGGCCATTCCGGCGCGGGCAAGAGCACGCTGCTCAAGCTGCTGGCCATGATCGAGCGCCCGACCAACGGCGTCGTCACCCTCGACGGCCAGAAGCTCAACACCGTCCGCTCGGCGGACATTCCCCGCATCCGCCGCAAGCTGGGCATGGTTTTCCAGGACCACCGGCTGCTGATGGATCGCAGCGTGTTCGCCAATGTCGAACTGCCGCTGGTCATCGCCGGCATCGCGCCCGCGGATCGTTCGCGCCGGGTGCGCGCGGCGCTCGAGAAGGTCGGCCTGCTCAGCTACGAAAAGCAGTTGCCCGATGCCCTCTCCACGGGGGAACAGCAGCGGGTGGGCATCGCGCGCGCCATCGTCGCCAAACCGGCCGTGCTGATCGCCGACGAGCCCACCGGTAACCTCGACCCCCAGCTGGCGATGGAAATCATGACCCTGTTCGCCGAATTCCAGCAGGTGGGCACGGCCGTGCTCGTCGCCAGCCACGATCTCATGCTCATCAAGCGCATGAAGAAGCGCGTGGTCGTGCTGGACCACGGCAAGCTGGTGGCCGATGTGCCTGCCACGGAGGTGGTATGAACGCCGCTCGCGACACCCGCCGCCCTGCCGAACCCGCCAAGACCCAGCGCAGCGAAGCGCGCCGGATGGGGGCCTGGCGCGAACACCACGCGTGGAGCCTCTCGATCAGCCTGCGGCGCCTGGCCGCGCGTCCGCTGAGCACGCTGCTCACGGTGGCGGTCATGGGCGTGGCGCTGGCGTTGCCGCTGGCGTTCTACCTGCTGCTGGGCAATGTCGAGCGCATGGGTGACGCCCTCGGCCGCAACCAGTCCATCAGCGCCTTCATGAAGCCGGGCCAGAACGGCGCCATGGCCGAGACCGCGGCCTCCGCGTTGCGTGGGCGTCCCGAGGTGGCCGAGGTGGTGGTGCGCACGCCCAAGGACGGCCTGGACGAGCTGGCCGAGGTCCAGGGGTTTTCCGGGTCGCTGCAGTCGCTGGACGTGAACCCGTTGCCCTACGTGCTTTCGGTGCAGCCGCGCAGCGGGCTGTCCGCCGAGGATGCCGGACGCCTGGTCGAGGCGATGAAGGCCACCCCCGGGGTCGACATGGTGCAGGACACCGGTGCGTGGCGACAGCGACTGGACGCCCTGCTCGGCGTCGGTACGCGCGCCGTGAGCCTGCTCGCCACGCTGCTCGGCATTGCCGCGCTGCTGGTCGTGGGCAACACCATCCGGGTCGATATCCAGAGCCGGAGCGCGGAGATCGGTGTGCTTCTGCTGGTGGGCGCCAGCCGGCCCTTCGTGCGTCGGCCCTATCTTTACGCGGGCCTCTGGCTCGGCTTCCTCGCCGGCGTGCTGGCGGTGGTGCTGGCCGTGACGCTGGAGCTGGCCATGGCCGGGCCGGTCGGGCGGCTCGCCGCGGCGTACGATGGCAGCGTCAGTTTCGGTGGCCTGCCGGCGTGGTTGCTGCTTTCGGTCCCGTTCGCCGCGGCCCTGCTCGGCTGGCTGGGTGCGCGGCTGGTCAGCGCGCGGCAGATCCGCCGCGCCGCGGCGGTCTGACAGGAGGGCACCCGGGTGGCGACTCACATCGGTTCGGGCGTGGCCGGCACGGCCCCGCGGATGCTCCTGGTCGACGGCTCCCGGGTCGTTCGCCAGCTCATTTCCCGGGTCGTCACCGCGGAAGTGCCTGGCGTGGAGATCGTGGGCGTGTCCACCGGCGCGGAGGCCCAGGTCGAGCTGCAGCGCGGCGTGTTCGATTTCGTCACCGTGGCGTTGCGCCTGCCCGATATGGATGGCCTGGACGTGGCCCGCTTCGTGCGCGAATCCGCGCCGCAGATCTACATGCCCATCGTGGTCGTTTCGGGCGACGTCGAGGAACGCCTCCATCGGCGTGAACTGGGCGAGTTCGTCACCGACTATTTCGACAAGTCGCTGGGCTTCGAGGCCCTGGCCGAATTCATCCGCGGCTATGTCCGACCGGAAGGGGGCGCCGAAGGCGAGGTGCTCTATGTCGAGGACAGCCGGGTGGTCGCGCTGGCCACGCGGCGCATGATGGAAAAATACGGCCTGACCGTGCATCACGTGATCAGCGCGGAAGACGCCCTGGTCCACCTGCATGAGGCGAAATTCCAGGGGCGGATGGGGGCTGACATCGTGCTGACCGATGTCAGCCTGAAAGGCGAGCTCACGGGCGGCGACCTGGTCGAGCGCATCCGCAACGAGTTTGGTTACGGCAAGGGTCGGTTGCCGACGCTCATCATGACCGGTGACGAAAACCCCGCCAACCAGGCCGCGCTGCTCCGCGCGGGGGCCAACGACCTGGTCGAGAAGCCCGTCGAGGAAAAACTGCTCATCACCAAGCTGCTGTTCCAGCTGCGAGTGGCGCTTCACCTGCGCGAAAGGACACGGGATTGAACGACCGCATCAAGCTGGAGCCGTCCTGGAAGGAACGGATCGGCCCTTACCTCGACCGGCCGGACATGCTGGCCCTGTCGCACTTCCTTCGGGAAGAGAAGGCGGCAGGCAAGGCGATCTTCCCGCCGGGCCCGGAGATCTTCAACGCCTTCGCGCACACGCCGTTCGACCGCGTCCGCGTGGTCATCCTGGGCCAGGATCCCTACCACGGCCCCGGTCAGGCGCACGGGCTGAGCTTCTCGGTGCGCCCCGGCGTGCGGGTGCCGCCGTCGCTGCAGAACATGTTCAAGGAGATTGAAGACAGCCTCGGCATTCCGCGGCCCGACCACGGCTGCCTCACCCCCTGGGCCGACCAGGGCGTGCTGCTGCTCAACGCGGTGCTGACGGTGGAAGCGGGGCAGGCCGCATCGCACCAGGGCAAGGGCTGGGAAGGCTTCACGGACGCCGCCATCGACGCGCTGAATCGCGAGCGCGAAGGCCTGGTGTTTCTCCTGTGGGGAAGCCACGCCCAGAAGAAGGGCCAGCTGATCGACGGAAAGCGCCACCTGATCCTGCGCAGCGTGCATCCCTCGCCGCTGTCCGCGCACCGGGGTTTCATGGGGTGCGGGCACTTCGCCAAGACAAACGCGTACCTGGCGTCCCGGGGCGAGGCGCCGATCGACTGGTCGCTTCCGCCGGCCGCGGCTCTTTAAAGCCCGCCTCGCGGCCCAATGAGGGTGGGTGCGACGGGCGCGTCACGTCTCCCGTGTCACCGTGCTGCCTTGGCCGGGTGGCAGGGTATCCGTCTGCCTCCTGAATACCCCGGTGGGTCCATCTGGACAGGCTTGGGGTATTTCTGTACCATTGCGTACAGTTAACCGATGAACTTCGGGCTGACTTAGCACTCTCACTGCGGGACTGCTAATCTGCATACAGACTTTTTGGAGGTTCCACACATGTCCCAAGCTCTCGTTACCCGTAACTACGGGCTCCCGAGCGTCGTCGGCAGTCTGGATTCCTACATCTCGGCAGTCCATCGCATCCCGGTGCTCAGCCTAGACGAGGAGCAGTCGCTGGCGCGTCGCTTCCGTGACGACGCCGATCTGGACGCCGCCAAGCAGCTGGTCATGTCCCACCTGCGCTTCGTGGTCCATGTGGCCCGCGGCTACAACGGCTACGGCCTGCAGCTGTCGGACCTGATCCAGGAAGGCAACATCGGCCTGATGAAGGCGGTCAAGCGCTTTGACCCGGACCAGGGCGTTCGCCTGGTCAGTTTCGCGGTGCACTGGATTCGCGCCGAGATGCACGAGTTCATTCTGCGCAACTGGCGCATCGTCAAGGTGGCCACCACCAAGGCGCAGCGCAAGCTGTTCTTCAACCTGCGCAAGAGCAAGAAGCGCCTGGGCTGGATGAACGCGGAAGAAGTGCGCGTGGTCGCCCACGACCTGGGTGTTCCCGAGGCCACGGTGCGCGAGATGGAATCGCGTCTTTCCGGCCGCGATGTGGGCTTCGAGGCTCCGGCCGATGCCGATGACGACGACAAGCCGGCTCCCGCCGCGTTCCTCGTCGACGAAGGCGCCGATCCGTACGAAAATCTCGCCGAGGAAGATGCGAGCAACAACCAGATGGGCGCGCTGTCGTCGGCGCTCGGCAACCTGGATGCCCGCTCGCGCGACATCATCCAGCGTCGCTGGCTGGCCGAGGACAACAAGGCCACGCTGCAGGATCTTGCGGACGAGTACGGCGTTTCCGCCGAGCGTATCCGCCAGATCGAAGCGAACGCGATGAAGAAGATGCGCGTCGCCATCGCCGCCTGAGTGCCGCGTTGGGCGTAAGATCCGGAACGGCCCCTCGGGGCCGTTTTCCGTTGTTCCTTTTCGTTTTGTCGGAGTCGCTGCGGATGCCGAAGGCCCTGGTCATCGAGGACGATGAAGTCACCGCGCGCGACATCGTCGCGGAGCTGGCCGCGCACGGCCTCAGCGCCGACTGGGTGGCCAATGGCCGCGACGGCCTCGCCCGCGCGCTGGCCGACGGCTACGACATCATCACGCTCGATCGCATGCTGCCCGGCATGGACGGCATCGACATCGTGTCCGCGTTGCGCCAGCGCCGCATCGATACTCCCGTGCTGATGATCAGTGCCTTGTCCGACGTGGACGAGCGTGTCCGTGGACTACGCGCCGGCGGCGACGATTACCTCACCAAGCCGTTCTCGCCGGACGAACTGGCCGCGCGTGCCGAAGTGCTGTTGCGCCGACGACGGCCGAGCGCGAACGAGACCCGGCTGCACGTGGCCGACCTGGAACTCGACCTGGTCAAGCACAACGCCCTGCGTAACGGCCAGCCGCTCACCCTGCTGCCCACGGAGTTCCGCCTGCTCGAATTCCTCATGCGGAATGCGGGGCAGGTGGTGACGCGGCAGATGATCTTCGAGCATGTCTGGGGGTTCCATTTCGATCCGGGTACCAATGTCATCGATGTCCATATCGGACGCCTTCGCCGCAAGATCGACGGCAGCGGCCAGCCGCCGCTGATCCGCACCGTGCGCGGATCGGGATACCTGCTTGCGCCCGCTGACTGACGCCTGGCGTTCCGCCACCTCGCGACTGATCCTCATCTACGGGGCGCTTTTCGCGATCTGGTGCGTGGTGTTGCTGGGCGTGGTGCAGTGGGAAACCTCGCGCTACCTGACCGGCGTGGTCGACCAGATGCTGGCCGCGCGCATCCATTACCTGGAAACCACCGATCCGCATCGCCTGCCGGAAACCGTGGAAGCGGCCAGCGCCGTCGACGTGCAGGGCTTCATGTGGGTGGGGCTGTTCGCGGCCGACGGCCGGCGTATCGCGGGCAATATCGCGCACGTGCCGGCCGAGCTGACCGAAGACGGCGTGGTGACCTCGGTGCAGGCCAACGTCCTCGCCTCCGCACGCCGCTCACCGCTGCGCGCCCGCGGTGTCACCCGCCTGTTGCCCGGTGGCCAGCGCCTTGTGGTGGCCAAGGACAGCACGACCATCGATGGCCTGGGCGCGATCATCCGCCGCGGCCTGCTGTGGGGACTGTCGCTCACGCTGATCCCCGGCGTGTTGGGTGGCGTGCTGATCGCGCGTGGCCCCGCGCGGCGCATCCGTGCCATCCAGCAGGCGATGGCGCCCATTCGCGAGGGTGACCTCAGTGTCCGCCTGCCGGTGACGCGTGGCGGCGACGAGGTCGACCTGCTGGCCGCCACCGTCAACACGGCCCTGGGCGAGATCGAACGACTGCTCGGCGAGGTCAAGGGCGTGACCGACAACATCGCCCACGACCTGCGGACACCGCTCACGCGTGTCCGCACGCGGCTCTATCGGCTGCAACAGCAGTTTGCCGCGTTGCCCGAAGGCGACGCGCTGGAGGCGTGCGTGGCCGACATCGACACCGTGCTGGGGCGCTTCCGCGCACTGCTGCGCGTGTCGGAGCTGGAGGATCGCCAGCGCAGTGCGTGCTTCGAGCCGCTCGATATCGGTGCCGTGCTGCGCAACGTGCACGAGTTCTACGCCCCGCTGGCGGAGGACCGCGGCCAGGATTTCCGCCTGGAAGTGGGTGCGCTGCCGCCGCTACGCGGCGATCCCCAGCTCATGTTCGAGGCGTTCGCCAACCTCGTCGGCAACGCCATCAAGTTCACCCCGGACCACGGTACGGTGTGCATGGTGGCCTTGACGGACGCCTCCGGCGAGGCGCGCATCGACATCGCCGACACGGGCCCGGGCATTCCCGAGGGTGAGCGCGAAGCGGTATTCCGGCGCTTCTATCGTGCCGACGAAACCCGCGCCAAGCCAGGGTGCGGCCTGGGGCTGGCGATCGTCAGCGCCATCGTGAGGCTGCATGGCTATTCGCTCGCGGTCGGCGGTGACGAGCGCGGCGCCGTGTTCTCCGTGACATGCCCCGCCGTGCCAGCCTAAACAAATCTTAACTACGGCCTGCGGGCCCGTGGGGGCAAACTTCGCCGCGACGCAGCATTCGCGCACGGAATCCTTTCCCATGATCGGCATCGTCCGGATCGCACTCACGCGACCGTATACCTTCATCGTCCTCGCGTTGTTGATCCTCATCGTGGGTCCGCTGGCGGCGCTGCGCACGCCGACGGATATCTTTCCCGACATTCGCATTCCGGTGATCGCGGTGGTGTGGCAGTACACCGGCCTGCCGCCCGACCAGATGGCCGGCCGCGTGACCTCGCCGTTCGAGCGGGTGCTCACCACGACCGTGAACGACGTGGAGCACATCGAAGCCAATTCGATCCAGGGCTTCGGCATCGTCAAGATCTTCTTCCAGCCGACGGTGGACATCCGCACGGCAAATGCGCAGGTCACCGCCGTCGCGCAGACCCTGCTGAAACAGCTGCCCCCGGGCATCACGCCGCCGCTCATCCTCAACTACAGCGCCTCCACGGTGCCGATCATCCAGCTGGCGCTGTCCGGCAAGGGCCTGACCGAGCAGAACCTGGGCGACCTGGGCCTCAACGTCATCCGCCCGCAGTTGACGTCCGTGCCGGGCGCGGCCATTCCGTACCCCTTCGGCGGCAAGACGCGCCAGGTGCAGATCGACATCGATCCCGGTGCGCTGCAGGCGCGCGGGCTGTCCGCGCAGGATGTGGCCAACGCGCTGGCCGCGCAGAACCTGATCACGCCGGTGGGCACGCAGAAGATCGGCCGGTTCGAGTACACGCTGCAACTCAACAACGCGCCCTCGGTGATCGACGAACTGGGCAACCTGCCCGTGAAGACCGTGGACGGCGCTACCGTGTATATCCGCGACGTGGCCCACGTGCGCGACGGCTCACCGCCGCAGACCAATATCGTGCACGTCGACGGTAACCGCTCGGTGCTGATGACGGTGCTGAAGAACGGCTCCGCCTCCACGCTGGCGATCATCCAGGGCATCAAGGACCGCGTTGCCGGGTTGAAGGAATCCGTGCCTCCCTCGCTGGAGATCAAGCCGATCGGCGACCAGTCGCTGTTCGTCAGCGGTGCCATCGAGGGAGTGGCGCGCGAGGGCGTGATCGCCGCCGCGCTGACCAGCCTGATGATCCTGCTCTTCCTCGGCAGCTGGCGCTCCACCGTCATCATCGCCACGTCGATCCCGCTGTCGATCCTGGGCTCGATCGCCGGACTATCGGCGTTCGGCGAGACCATGAACATCATGACGCTGGGTGGCCTGGCGCTGGCGGTGGGCATCCTGGTCGACGACGCCACCGTGACCATCGAGAACATCAACTGGCACCTGGAGCAGGGCAAGGACGTCGAGACGGCGATCCTCGACGGCGCCGCGCAGATCGTCACCCCGGCCTTCGTGTCGCTGCTGTGCATCTGCATCGTGTTCGTGCCCATGTTCTTCCTCAACGGCGTGGCGCGCTTCCTGTTCGTGCCGATGGCCGAGGCGGTGATGTTCGCGATGATCGCGTCGTTCATCCTCTCGCGCACGCTCGTGCCGACGATGGCGAAGTACCTGCTGCATCCGCATACGCACGACGATCCGCATGGCGAGGGCAAGGCACCGTCGCGCAATCCGCTGGTGCGCTTCCAGCGGGGTTTCGAGTCACGCTTCGAGGCGGTCCGCGATCGCTACCACGGGTTGCTCGGCGTGGCGCTCGCCCATCGCAAGGTGTTCGTGATCGTTTTCATGGCGTTCGTGGTGCTGTCGTTCGGCCTGGTACCGATGCTGGGCCGTAACTTCTTCCCGTCGGTGGATTCCGGCCAGATCCTCATGCATGTGCGGGCGCCGGTCGGTTCGCGCGTGGAGGAAAGCGCGCGCATCTTCGCGCAGGTGAGCAACGCCGTGCGCCGCATCATCCCGCGGGAAGAGCTGGGTACGCTGGTGGACAACATCGGCCTGTCCAACTCGGGTATCAACAACGCGTACAACAACACCGGCACCATCGGTGCGCAGGACGGCGACATCCAGATCGCATTGAACGAGGGGCACGCGCCCACGGCCGATTACATCCGCACGCTGCGCGAAAAACTTCCGCGGGAATTTCCGGGTACGACGTTCTCGTTTCCGCCCGCGGACATCATCAGCCAGATCCTGAACTTCGGCTCGCCGGCACCGATCGACCTGCAGGTGCGCGGCCCCAACCTGTCGGCCAACTTCGCCTACGCCGATCGCCTGTTGCGTGACATCCGCCGCGTGCCCGGCGTAGCCGATGCGCGGATCCAGCAATCGCAGGCCAACCCCACGCTGAACGTGAACATGGACCGCAGCCAGGCCCAGCAGGTCGGCATCACCGCGCGCGACGTCACCAGCAGCCTGGGCGTGAACCTGGCCGGCTCCAGCCAGATCGCGCCCACCTACTGGCTCAATCCGCAGAACGGCGTGTCGTATCCCATCGTGATGCAGACGCCGCAATACGCCATGGACTCGCTGGCCGACCTGCAGAACGTGCCGGTCACGCCCAGCAGCGGCACGGCGGGTTCCCAGATCCTCGGTGGCTTCGCCACCATCGAGCGGACGGCCACCAACGCGGTGGTCAGCCAGTACAACATCCAGTCGATGGTGGAGATCTACGCCACTACGCAGGATCGCGACCTGGGCGCCGTGGCCGCGGACATCCAGCGCATCATCGACGCGCACAAGAAGGACCTGCCCAAGGCGTCGAGCGTGGCCCTGCTCGGCCAGGTGCAGACGATGAACAACGCGTTCTCCGGGCTGATCTTCGGCCTGCTCGGCGCCATCGTGCTCATCTACCTGCTGATCGTGGTCAACTTCCAATCGTGGAGCGACCCGTTCGTGATCGTCACGGCGTTGCCCGCGGCCATCGCCGGCATCGTCTGGATGCTGTTCGCCACGCACACCACGCTGTCGGTGCCCGCGCTGACCGGCGCGATCATGTGCATGGGCGTAGCCACCGCCAACTCCATCCTGGTGGTCAGCTTCTGTCGCGAGCGCCTGGCCGAACTCGGCGATGCCACCGCCGCAGCGCTCGAGGGCGGCTTCGTCCGCTTCCGTCCGGTGCTGATGACCGCGCTGGCGATGATCATCGGCATGGGCCCGATGGCGCTGGGCCTGGGCGAGGGCGGTGAGCAGAACGCGCCGCTCGGCCGCGCGGTGATCGGTGGCCTGATCTTCGCCACGATCGCCACGCTGCTCTTCGTCCCCGTCGTTTTCAGCATCATCCACGGCCGTCGCGGCCATGCGTCCCCCACACCACCGGCGAAGCCCTCCGGAGAGCCTGTCCATGTCGCCTGATACGTTGCATACCCCACCGCCGCGTCGTCTGCGCATCGTCGGCATCATCGCCGTCATCGTGGTGCTGGCGATCGTCGTCGCCGGCATCGCCACGCGCGCCAACGACTCGCACAAGCTGCGCGCCTGGACGGACGAGCAGGCCGTGCCCACGGTGAATGTGGTCGAGCCGCAGGGCGGGCAGGGTGGCGGCGAGCTCAATCTTCCCGGCCGGTTGCAGGCCTATGCCCGCGCGCCGATCTACGCGCGCACCAGCGGCTACCTCAAGTACTGGAAAGCGGACATCGGCCAAAAGGTGAAGGCCGGCGACGTGCTGGCCGAGATCGAAACGCCGGATCTCGACCAGCAGCTGCTGCAGGCCCGGGCCGACCTGGCCAGTGCGCGCGCCAACGAGGCGCTGGCGCAGACCACGGCGAAGCGTTGGAAATCCATGAGCGATTCCGATTCCGTCTCCCGGCAGGAAGTGGATGAGAAAACGGGCGACTACGAGGCCAAGCATGCGCTCGCCACCGCGGCGCAGGCCAACCTGGAACGTATCCAGGCGCTGAAGGGGTTTGCCCGGCTCACCGCGCCGTTCGACGGCACCGTGACGGCGCGCGAGACGGATGTGGGTGCGCTGATCAATGCGGGTGGAGGGGGCCAGGAGCTGTTCGTCGTCTCGGACACGCGCAAGCTGCGCATGTACGTCAACGTGCCGCAGAACGACGCGCCGTCGATCAAGCGGGGCTCGACCGTGAAGCTCACCGTGCCGGAATACCCGGGGCGTACCTTCACGGGTATCGTGGAATCCTCGTCGTCCGCCATCAATGCGGCCACGGGCACCACGCTGGTCCAGGTGTCCGTCGACAACGCCGAAGGCACGCTGCTGCCCGGTGCCTACGCCAGTGTGACTTTCGACCTGCCCGGTAACGCCGCGTTGTTCAGTGTTCCTGCCAGCGCGCTGGTATTCGACGACCGGGGGCTGCGCGTCGCGGTGCTCGATGCGCACGACAAGGTGAGCTTCCGCACCGTTACCGTCGCGCGTGACATGGGCAAGACCGTGCAGCTGTCCTCCGGGATCGCCCGTGGCGATCGTCTCATCGAGAGCCCGCCGGACGGGCTGGCAGATGGCGACACCGTGCGGGTGAACGCGCCCAAGAAGGCGGAGGGTGATCATGCGCCGGCCTGAGCGGGTAGCGCTGGTGGCCCTCGTCGCCGTCGGCATGACGGCCTGTTCGCTGGCGCCGCCGTACCGGGCCCCCGAGGTGCCCGTGGCACCGCAGTACGCCAATGCAGTATCGCCGTGGACGGAGGCGAAGCCCGCCGATCGCCTGGCGCGCGATAGCTGGTGGACCCTCTATGGGGATGCCCGACTCGATGCGCTGCAGGCGAAGCTGCTGGCCAACAACGCGTCCCTCGCCGCCGCGCTGGCGCATTACGAACAGTCGGAAGCCGTTCTGCGCCAGGTGCGCGCAGGCCTTTTCCCGCAGATCGGCCTGAATGCCAACGGCACGCGTAACCGCGAGTCGGACACCCGGCCTTTGCGCGGTGCCACGTCGCCGTCGTACTACAACGCGTACACGATCGGTGCGCAGCTGGATTATGAGGTGGACCTGTGGGGGCGCGTGCGCGATACCGTCACCGCGGGCAAGGCCGAGCAGGTAGCCGCCGCGGACGATCTTGCCGCCGCGCGCCTCAGCCTGCAGGCGCAGCTTGCCGACAGCTACCTGCAACTCAACGGGTTCGACCGGCAGGTGACAGTGCTACGGGAAAGCATCGACGCGTTCGCCCGGGCACTGAAGCTGACGCAGTCGCGGCATGACGGTGGCATCGCCTCCGGCCTGGACGTGGCGCGCGCACAGACCCAGCTATCCAGTGCGAAATCGCAGCTGACCCAGGCGCAGGCACAACGCAGCCTGGTGCTGCATGCGATCGCCGTGCTGGTGGGCGATACGGCCTCGAACTTCCAGCTCGCGGCCGACGACGGGCAGGTCAAGGTGCCGACCATCCCGCTGGAGGTGCCGTCGTTGATCCTGCAGCGTCGCCCGGACATCGCGGCGGCGGAGCGACGCACGGCCGCCGCCAACGCGCGCATCGGCGTGGCGAAATCCGCGTTCTACCCACAACTGACGCTGGACGGGCAGGGCGGCTGGCAGAGTTCGTCGTGGGGCAGCATCGCCACGGCGCCCAACCGTTTCTGGGCGATCGGGCCGACGCTGGCGCTCAACCTGTTCGACGGCGGTCGCCGCAAGGCCGTGGTCGCACAGGCGCAGGCCGCCACCGACGAAGCCGGCGCGCGCTACCGCGACGTAGTGCTCAATGCCTTCGCCCAGGTCGAGGACAACCTCACGCTGCTGCGCGACCTGGGTGCGGCACTCGTCGACCAGCGCGCCGCCGCCGATGCGGCCCAGCGATCGGTCGACCTGTCGATGAACCGCTACCGGGAAGGCGCGGTGGGCTACCTGGACGTGGTGCAGGCGCAGACGACCGCGCTGGATGCCCGCCGCAACGTCATCGACCTGGAAACCCGCCAGCTGCGCGCCAGCGTGCAGCTGATCCGCGCCCTGGGTGGTGGCTGGTCTGCGTCCGCCACCTGATCACGCATCCGGGCTTACACTGGCCGGATGCAGAACATTCTCGACCGCCAGAAAGCCGCCCAGCTCGCCGAAGGCCCGCCTTCGGCAGAGACGCGCATCGACCGCCTCGATCGTGCCATCGGCCTGCTGGTCGATCACGCGGACGCCATCACCCAGGCGCTGAGCGAGGACTTCGGCCACCGCAGCGTGGATGCCTCGCTGTTCACCGATGTGGCGGCGTCCATAGAACCGTTGAAGCACGCAAAGCGCCATGTGCGGGCGTGGATGCGCCGCGAGCGCCGCGCGGTGTCGCCCGCGCCGCTCGCGTTGCTGGGTGCACGGGCGTGGGTGGACTACCTGCCCAAGGGGACGGTGGGCGTTATCTCGCCTTGGAACTTCCCGTTCAACCTCACCTTTGCGCCATTGGCGGGGGTGCTCGCGGCCGGCAACCGCGCGATGCTCAAGCCGTCCGAACTCACGCCGCGTTGTTCGGCGCTGATGCAGCAGATGATCGGCACCGCGTTCGCCGACACCGAGATCGCGGTGGTGACCGGCGGTCCGGACGTGGGTGAGGCGTTTTCCCGGCTTCCCTTCGACCATTTGTTGTTCACCGGTGCCACCTCGGTGGCGAAGCACATCGTACGTGCGGCGGCGGAACACCTCGTGCCGGTGACGCTGGAGCTGGGCGGCAAGTCGCCGGCCATCGTCGGTCGTGATGCCGATCTGGACCTCGCAGCGCGACGATTGATGTTCGGCAAGACGCTCAATGCGGGGCAGATGTGCGTGGCGCCTGATTATGCGCTGGTACAGCGCGATCGTGTCGAGGCGTTCGTCGCTGCGCTCTCGCGTGCGGCGGGGGTGATGTTTCCGAGGTGGTGGGACAGTCCGGACTACACATCGATCGTTAATGATCGGCATCATGCGCGATTGATGGGTTACCTAGACAATGCGCGTGCTGGCGGTGCGACTGTGCGCATGCTTGTTCCCACCGACACGGAGCTTGCCGTGCCCGTCGACGTTGACGTTAGCGCGGTCGCTGCCAGCGCAGATCGCCGCATCCCGCCGATGGTGGTGCTCAACGCCAACGACACGATGGACGTGATGCGCGACGAGATATTCGGGCCGATTTTGCCAATCCTGCCCTACGACGGTATCGACGATGCCATCGCGTACGTCAACCGGCACGAACGGCCGCTCAGTCTTTATTATTTCGGCAACGATGTGGCGGAGCAGGAGCGCGTGCTGTCGCGCACGGTGGTCGGTGGCGTCACGATCAACGATACGGTGATGCACCTGGCGATGGACGATTTGCCGTTCGGCGGTATCGGTGCGTCGGGGTCGGGTGCGTATCACGGCAAGACGGGGTTTCTTACTTTCAGTCATGCGCGGCCGGTCTACAGCCAGGCACGTTTCGATGTAACTGCGATGCTTAGGCCGCCGTATGGCTCGACTATAAAGCGACTGATGCGCCTCAAGCTCCGCCGCTGAAACTTTGCCGTGGCATGTGCTCGCATGTGTAGGAGCGGACGATGTCCGCGAAACCCTCAACGCGCCTATAACGACCGATGCCTTTCATTACAACAGGCGTCGCGGTTGTAGGAGCGCACGATGTCGCGAATTCATTTCGTTTTGCGTTCGGAAACGCCGGCAGGGGTGTGGGGGTGCGGCTTCGTTTGTAATAGGGAGTGTTTAGGGTTCGCGGACATCGTCCGCTCCTACATTCATTGTGCGCTGGCGGGCGCATGAAAAAGGGGCCGACGTGGGTCGGCCCCTTTTATGGTCCAGCGGTGAGCGAGGTTTACAGCTTCGCGCCCAGCAGTTCTTCGAGCTTGCGCTGGTCGACGGCGAACTTGCGGATGCCTTCGGCGAGCTTGTCGGTGGCCATGGCGTTTTCGTTGTGGCCCCAGCGGAACTTGGCTTCGTCGATGCGGCCCGGCTTGTCTTCGCGGCGGCCGCTGTCCTTCAGCGCGACCGGCAGGTCGCTGGTGTTCTCTTCCAGTTCCTTGAGCAGGTTGGGCGAGATGGTCAGGCGGTCGCAGCCGGCGAGGGCCTGGATCTGGCCGATGTTGCGGAAGCTGGCGCCCATCACGACCGTCTCGTAGCCGTGCAGCTTGTACCAGTCGTAGATGCGACGGACCGACTGCACGCCGGGATCTTCCGCCGGCTCGTAGGTCTTCTTGTCGGTGTTGGCCACGTACCAGTCGAAGATGCGACCGACGAAGGGCGAGATGAGGAACGCGCCGGCTTCGGCGCAGGCGACGGCCTGTTCGAAGCTGAAGAGCAGCGTGAGGTTGCAGTTGATGCCTTCCTTCTGCAGCTTCTCCGCGGCGCGGATGCCTTCCCACGTGGAGGCAAGCTTGATCAGGATGCGCTCTTTCTTGATGCCGATGTCTTCGTAGAAGCCGATCAGGCGCTTGGCTTTCTCGATGGACGCGTTGGTATCGAAGGAGAGGCGGGCGTCGACTTCGGTGGACACGCGGCCCGGCACGATCTTCAGGATCTCGCGGCCGACCAGCACGGCCAGACGATCGCCGGCGTCGGTCAGCTGCTGGTCGCGGCTGTTGCCCTGGCTTTTCGCCCAGTCGATGGCTTCGTCGATGTAGCCCGAGTACGCGGGGATGCCGGCGGCGGCCAGCAGCAGGGACGGGTTGGTGGTCGCGTCTTCCGGCTTGTACTTGGCGATGGCGGTGATGTCGCCGGTATCGGCCACGACGGTGGTGATCTTGCGCAGTTGCTCGAGCTGAGTGGTCACGTTGAGGGTTCCGTTACCTGATAAGACCCCTATTGTCGCGCCGTTCGGCGTGAAGGGACAGGCATCCGCACGTATCGGTTCAGCAAGTTCAATACAGGTCGATGGGATCCACGTCGAGCGACCAGCGCACCTTGCGTGCCGCGGGCAAGGCCACCAGCGCCTGTTGCCAGGGCCGCAGGAAGCCGTGCAGGCGTGCGCGCGTGCCGGCTTCGACCAGCAGCTGCCCACGGTGGCGCCCGGCCCTCAGTGGCATGGGCGCGGGCATGGGGCCGGCGACGCGCAGGTCGGCCGGATCGCCCAGGGCCCCATGCGCCTGGGCCAGGAACTCGTCCACCTCGGCGCGGCCATGCGCATCGGCGCGCAGCAGCACCTGATGGGATAGCGGTGGCAGCTCGAGGAGCCGGCGTTCATCGAGCAGCTCCGTCGCCACTGCGGCGTAACCGCCGCGCAGCAGGGCGTGCAGCATCGGATGGTCGGGGTGGTGCGTCTGCAGGAGGACGCTGCCGGGTTTGCTCGCGCGGCCGGCCCGTCCGGCCACCTGGACCACCAGCTGGGCCAGGCGCTCGCTGGCACGGAAATCGACACTATGCAGGCCTTCGTCCACCCCGACGATGGCCACCAGGGTGAGGTTGGGCAGGTCGTGACCCTTGGCCAGCATCTGCGTGCCGACGAGGATGGCCGGCTTGTCTTCACGCAGGTTGTCGAGGATCTGGCCGAAGGCATCCTTGCGCCGCGTGGTTTCCCGGTCGATGCGCACCACCGGTACGTCGGGGAAGCGCTCGACGAGGGCTTCCTCCAGGCGCTCGGTGCCCTGGCCCTGGGGACTGATGTTGGCCGAGCCGCACGCGGGGCAGGCCGTGGGCACGGCGGTGATGTTGTCGCAGTGGTGGCAGATCAGGCGGCGCCGGCCGGCGTGCAGGGTCATGGGCCGGTCGCAGCGCGGGCAGTCGGCGTGCCAGCCGCAGTCATAACACAGCAGCACCGGCGCATAGCCGCGCCGGTTGCGAAATACCAGCGCCTGCTCGCCGCGCTCGACGCAGGCCGCCACGGCGTTGATCAGGGTGGGCGACATGCCGTGGTCCAGCCGCTGGGCGCGCATGTCGACGATCTGCACGCGCGTGGACTGGGCCGCGCCCGGCCGGCCCTTCAGCACCAGCCGCCGGTAGCGGCCGGCGGCGACGTTGCCCAGGGTTTCCAGCGAGGGCGTGGCCGAACCGAGCACCACCGGTACGCCGTGCGCGCGGGCACGCACCAACGCCAGGTCGCGGGCGTGGTAGCGGAAGCCTTCCTGCTGCTTGTACGAGGCGTCGTGCTCCTCGTCGACGATGATCAGGCCGGCGGCGGGCAGGGGGGTGAACACGGCCGAACGTGTGCCGAGGACGACACGGGCGCTGCCGTTGCGCGCCCGCAGCCAGGCACGGGCGCGCTCGCCCTCCGCGAGGTTTGAGTGCAGCACCTCGATGGCCACGCCCAGGCGCTCGCGCAGGCGGCGCACCGTCTGCGGCGCAAGGCCGATCTCCGGCACCAGCAGCAGGGTCTGCTTGCCTTCCGCCAGCGCGCGTTCGATCAGGGCGAGGTAGACCTCGGTCTTGCCGCTGCCGGTGACCCCGTCCAGCAGGTAGGGCTGGAACCCGCCGAACCCCTCGGCGATGGCCGCCACCGCGGTGGCCTGCTCGTCGCTCAGCGCCGGGCCGGGCGCACGGGTCAGCAGGGGACCGGCATCGTCGTCGTCCTGCCGGACGACCAGGCCTGCCTCGGCCAGCCGTCGTGCGGCAGCCCGCCAGTCCGGCAGGGCCAGGCCCAGCTCGTCGGCGGCCCGGGGGCCCTCACGCAGCGCGTCCAGCAGCGCGGCGGAGCCGCCCTTGCGGCGTTTGGCCTCACGGGCCACGTGCCCCTCGGGCGTCAGGGACCAGGTCTCGCGACCGGTGGCGGGCAGGGCGCGCGGCTCGCGCAGCGCCAGGGGCAAGGCATTGGCGAAGGCCTCGCCCGGCGCGGCGGCCCAGTAGTCCGCCGCCCAGGCCAGGGTCGCCATCAGTTCGGCGTCCAGCAGCGGGGCGTCGTCGAGCACTTCGCTGACCCGTTTCAGCCGCTTGACCCCCACCGCGGCCTCGGCGGCGGGGTCGACGACGATGCCCACCATCTCGCCACGGCCGAACGGCAGGCGCACGCGCGAGCCCGCCCTGGCCTCGCCTGCCGCGGGCGGCAGGTAATCGAACAGGGTGAGCAGCGGTACCGGTAGGGCGACGCGGAGAACGAGTGTCATGCCAGGCCTAGTTTACCGGTGTGTGCCGATTCCGCTGGTCAAGGTTTGACCAGTGGGCCATGGGCTTGGACCCCATTGGCACCACGGCGGAGAGGAAACGCAGGTAAGTGCCCGCCGTCGGAGGGGTTTCCATGTTATCCACAAGCGCTGTGGATAAGTCTGTGGATGAGCCTCGGATGGAGGGTGCCCAAGGCGCGTGGCTAGGCCCTTCCGGTTAGCTTGCGTACATTTTAACCAGACTGAAATACACTTTATTTTCAGTAGCTTGCAAATTGGTCATGGTGGGCGTTCACAGAGCTTCCGCAAAACCTTGACAAAAGCGAAGGGTTTGCCGCGCCTGTGTACAACCGCTGCCAGGCCGGAAAAAATCCTAGTGGCTCATGCCGATAAGGAAGGCCACCGCGACGACGACGAGCAGCAGCCAGAAATACAGGCTTCCGATCAGCCAGTACTTGAGCAGGGTGATGCCCCAGCCCTGCCGATAGACGCGTTTCTGCATCAGCAGCAGGTAGACCGGCATCCATACCCACAGGGCGAACTGCACCAGGCCGATCAGGCTGCCACCCACGGCGAGGTGGGGCTGGATCGCGGTCCGTGCGAAGCCGAGCAGGGTCAGTGCCATCAGCGACAGGAACAGGAACGCGTGGCTGTGCAGGGCCACGATCACGTGTTCCATGTACAGCCGGCGCCGGAACACATAGAACAGCTTGAGGATCAGCGCAAACAGCGGAACCATCACGAACATGGCCTGGGGCAGCACCGAGAAGAAGCCTTCGATGATCCGGTGCATGGCTTCCTGGCGCTGCTCGCCGCCGTTGAGCACGGGGATAAGGTTGGCCTTGAAGTGGGCCAGCGCGGTGTCGATGCGCCGGTTGACGGGGGCGGGCAGCCAGGCGATGTCCACCTTGGTCCTGTCGCCAAACCAGCTTTCCACCTTCTGTTCGCCGGTGCGTCTCGCCTCCGGTAGGGGCTCGTCGGCCTGGTCGGGCAGGGGCGCCGCGTTCAGCTGGGTCAGGCGCGCGTTGGCGGCCTGGCGGATGACGCCGGCCGCCATGCCCAGGCCGGCCTTGGCTGCAGCGGGCATGACCGGGTCGTCGCGAGCGTCATGCACTTCGCGGATCTGGTCGTTGTAGAGGGTGTGCACCTCGTCAGCGGTCTTTGCCGACGCAAAGGCTTCCAGGGCGCCTGCGGGGGCAGGCTTGCCGTCGTTGCTGCCGAACTTCGTGTCGCCGATGGCCAGGTGCAGCAGGAAGAACGCCAGCAGGCAGAACACGAACATCAGGCGGAACGGCGCGACATAGCGCACGCGGCGGCCCGAGAAGTATTCCAGGGTGAGGTAGCTTGGCCGGCTGAACAGCGGCGGCAGCGTATGGACGATGCGTTCGTCCATGTGGAAGAAGATATCGCCCGCGTCTTCCAGCATGTGCGAGACGGGCTTCAGCACGCTTCCGATGGACTGGCCGCACGCGTGGCAGAACTCGCCCTGCAGCGGCGTGCCGCAGTTTGCGCACATCCGCCCGGCCGATGGCTCGAGATCGTTCATTCCGTAGGTTCCCCTTGTCCCCTGCGGGGTCGGATGATCGCACGGGGGACGCTACAATGGACGGCCCACACGTCATTGCCCTCCCATGTCCCTCGACCGCGCCCGCGCCCGTCGCGAGATCGGCGCCACCGTCCGGTTGGCCCTGCCGATGATCGCCGCGCAGCTTTCCGCCATCGGCACCAACGTCGTCGACGCCGTGCTCGCCGGTCACCAGGGTGCGCATACGCAGGCTTCCGTGGTCACTGGCGCCAATATCTGGGTGCTGGCGATCGTCACCGGCATCGGCACCATGATGGCCGTGCCGCCCACGGTCGCCCAGCTCGACGGGGCAGGGCGTCGCGGCGAGGTAGGCGCGGTGTTCCACCAGGCGCTGTACATCGCCTGGGCGCTCGGCCTGCTGCTGGCCGTGGCGGTGTGGCACGCCTCGCCGCTGATGGACGTGTTCGGCGTGGTCGAGTCCATGCGGGCGGACGTGCGCGCCTTCCTGCACGCGATCTGCTTCGCGGCGCCGGCGCTCACCACCTATTTCGCCCTGCGCGGGCTGTCCGAGGGGCTTTCCATGCCCCGTCCCTCCATGTACTTCAGTTTCGGCGGCCTGCTGGTGCTGGCGCCGCTGGGTTACGTGCTGATGTACGGCAAGCTCGGCATCCCGCCGATGGGCGCGCGTGGCAGCGGTATCGCCACGGCGATCGTGCTCTGGCTGGAAACCATCGGCTTCGGCATCTACGTGTTCCGCCACCGCAACTACCGCGACCTCAACCTCCGCCAGCGGATGGCCCCGCCGGACCGTCGGCAGATCGCCCAGTTGCTGCATATCGGCGTGCCCATGGCCATTACGCTGCTGATGGAGGCGGGGTTGTTCGTCGCCGTGGCGCTGTTGATCGGACGGCTGGGCGAGACGGTGACGGCCGGCCACCATGTGGCCCTCAACGTGGCCTCGGTGGCCTTCATGATCCCGCTGGGCCTGTCCATGGCGATCACGGTGCGGGTCGGCAACGCCGCCGGTCGCGGGGATGCCGCCGGGGTGCGCTACGCGGGCATGTCCGGCATCGTGCTGGTGCTGGTCACGCAATGCGTGTCGTCCGGCATCATGCTGCTCCTGCCCGGCCCCATCGCGCGCCTCTACACGGGCGATCCCGCGGTGGTCGCCATGGCGTCGCAGCTGCTCGTCCTGGCCGGCCTGTTCCAGTTTTCCGACGGCATCCAGGTCGCCTCCAATGGCGCCCTGCGCGGCCTGAAGGACACCCGGGTGCCGATGGTCATCACCCTGTTCGCTTATTGGGGAGTGGGCATGCCCATCGGCTGGTGGCTGGCATTTCCCCAACAGCTGGGCGCCCGCGGCATGTGGATGGGCCTGATCGCCGGTCTGAGCATGGCCGCCGTGTTGCTGTTCGCGCGGTTCTGGCGCAGCAGCGCCCGGGCCCGCTGGCGCGACGATCCGGACAATGTGGCGCCCGTGTCTTTCCACACGTGATGCCGACGACCCGACGCGCTACGCTGCACACCATCATCAAGGAAGCCACTTAGATGTCGGATCGCTACGACGCCGTGCCCCCGCCCCTGCCCGATCGCCCCCAGCCGGTTCCCCCGGTGCCGCCGGCGGCGACGCGTCGCGGCGGCTTCGGCCGCTTCATGCGCACGCTGGGCCGGGGTATCAACCTCACCCGGCTGATCGTCATCAACGTGTTTTTCTTCGGCCTGCTCGCACTGGTGCTGCTGGGCCTGTTCGTCGGCAGCCGCGGTGCCCGGGTCACCGACCAGACGGTGCTGGTGCTGGCGCCCGAGGGCGCCCTGGTCGAGCAGTACAGCGCCGATCCGCTGTCCCGCGCGCTGGGCCGCATGTCGGGCGACGCGGTGAAGCAGGTGCAGGTGCGCGACATGGTGCGCGCCATCGACGCCGCCGCGACGGACGCGCACGTGACCCGCATCGTGTTGCGGCCGGACCGCCTCCAGGCCGGCGGCTTCGCCTCGCTGCGTGAGGTGGGCGCCGCGCTGGACCGCTTCCGCGCCACCGGCAAGCCGGTGCTCGCGTGGGGTGCCAGCCTGGACCAGAGCCAGTACTACCTCGCCTCGCATGCGGACAAGGTCTATATCGACCCGCAGGGTGGCGTGATGGCCACGGGCCTGGCCAATTACCGCCTGTTCTACAAGGACCTGCTCGACCGCCTGGGCGTGCAGGTGCACCTGTTCCGCGTCGGCCAGTTCAAGAGCGCGGCGGAGCCGTTCATCCTCGATCACGCCTCGCCGGAATCGAAGGAAGCCGACGCGTTCTGGCTCGGCGGCCTCTGGTCCACGTGGATCGACGAGGTGGCGGCCCGCCGTCACCTCGACCCCGCGGCGCTGCGCGCCGATGTGGACGACCTGGCCGATCGCGTGCGCGATGCCAAGGGCAGCCTGGCCGACCTGGCCGTCGAGGAAAAACTCGTCGACGGCATCGCCACCGAGCAGCAGTTCGTGCAGATGCTGCGCAAGCAGGGCGTACCGGCCGGCAAGAAGGAACAGGGTTTCCGCCAGGTGGACCTGAGTGGCTACCTGGCCGATCGCGGCCTGTCAAACGCGGACATGCTGGCGACGGGCGACGGCGTCACGGTGGTGGTCGCCGAAGGCGAGATCACCGGCGGCAAGCAGGCGCAGGGTTCAATCGGTGGCGACTCCACGGCCGCGCTCATCCGCAGCGTGCGTAACGACGGCCGCACGAAGGCACTGGTGCTGCGCGTGAACTCGCCCGGTGGTGAGGTGTATGCCGCCGAGCAGATCCGCCGCGAGGTCGAACTCACCCGCGCCGCAGGCATTCCCGTGGTGGTGTCCATGGGCGACGTGGCCGCCAGCGGCGGCTACTGGATCTCGATGAATGCCAACCGCATCTATGCCGAGCCCAACACCATCACCGGCTCCATCGGCATCTTCGGCATGTTCTTCACCGTGCCCGACACCCTGGCCAAGCTGGGCGTGAAGAGCGACGGCGTGGCGACCGGTCCGCTGGCCGGCGCGTTCGACGTCACCCGCCCGCTGGACCCGAACGTCGGCGTGCTGATCCAGAGCATCATCGACAAGGGCTACCGCGATTTCGTCGGCAACGTGGCGAAGGCGCGCGGCAAGGACTTCGCGTCCATCGACGCTATCGCGCAGGGTCGCGTCTGGACCGGCCAGCAGGCGCTGGAGCGCGGCCTGGTCGACAAGCTCGGCAACCTCGACGATGCGATCCGCGATGCGGCGCAGGAGGCCCATCTGGGCAAGGATGTCCACGTGCGTTATGCCGAGAAACCGATGGGCGCGTTCGAGCGTTTCCTGACCAACGTCGGCGACAGCACCGAGGCGCACGTGGCGATGTCATGGGGCGTGCGCCTGCCGTCCTGGGTGGCGATGTTGCCGAAGCTGGCACCGGAGTTCGCCTTGTTCCGCACGGCGGAGGCGGGCAAGCCCAACGTCTACGCCTACTGCTTCTGCTCGCCGCGGTAAGGCTTATTGCTCCTGCGCGCGGAGCGCGGCGGCCTGGGCCTGGGCCTTGGCCTGGGCGTCGACCGTGTTCTGCACGTCCTGGGCTTTTTTCTTCTGCGCCTCGAGTGAGTCCCAGGGCGTGTGCACGCGCGCCTGCGGCGCCGGCGGCTCTTGGGCAGGTGCCGGCGGCTTCGAGCATCCCGCACAGGCAAGCGCGATCAACACGGGTAAAGCGGCACGGTTCATGGCAGGCAACTCCTCGGGAGACGCCCCGGAGTCTCTCGCGCAGGCGGTGTCAGCGCAATTGCGTGCCGTAGAACCCGCCGGTGCACTGCACCTGGATGGGCCAGTCGAACAACGCCGAAAGCCGTGCATCCGTCAGCAGCGCCGCTTTCGGACCCTGCGCGAACAGTGCGCCGTCATGCAGCATCACTACCTGGTCGATCTCCGGAACGATCTCCTCGACGTGATGGGTGACCAGCACCAGGGTGGTGCCCTCGCGGGCCAGTTGGCGCAGCAGTTCGACGAAGCGCCGCCGTGTGCCGGGGTCCAGTCCGGCGCTGGGCTCGTCCAGCAGCAGGGCGCGGGGACGATGCACCAGTGCGCGCGCGATCAGTACACGGCGGGCCTCGCCCGTGGAGAGGGTGCTGACGTCGCGGTCGGCGAGATGATTCGCGCCGACGCGTCGCAAGGCCTCGGTGGCGCCTTCACGCATCGTGTCACTCACCTCGTGATCGAGGCCCAGCGTCGTCGCGGCAAAGAAGCCGGAAAGCACCACATCCATCGCCGTATCGCTGGATGCCTCGAACTCGCGGCGCAGGTCCGCGGATACCACGCCGACCAGGCGACGCAGTTCGGCCACGTTCCAGCGGTCGCGACCGAAGACCTGCACGACGGGTGAGCGATCCGCATGCACCAGCGGATAGAGCCGGCGCTCGATCAGCTTCACCAGGGTGGATTTGCCCGAACCGTTGGGCCCGAGGATGGCCGTGTGCTGCCCTTCGGCGATGACCAGCGACAGCGCATCGAGCAGTGTTCGACCGTCGCGCACCACGGTGGCCCGGTCGATCGAGAGCAGGGGAGTCTGGACGTCCATCCCCGGAGCATACCTTGTAGGATGCGCTCAACGACGGAGACCTTTCATGCATCCACGACTTTCCAGCTGGCGCCTCGACGGGCGCACCGCACTCGTCACCGGCGCGAGCAAGGGCATCGGTTATGCCTGCGCGCGCGAACTGGCCGCACTCGGCGCCGATGTGCTGCTGGTCGCCCGTGACGAACTGGTCCTGCAGGAAGTACGCGACGAGCTGGCCGACGAGTGTCCCGATGTCGAGATCCTCGGCATGGCGGCCGACCTTGCCGAGCAGGAAGACCGCCTCGCCGTGTTCGACTGGGTGGTGGACCTGGACGTGGACCTTTCCATCCTGGTCAACAATGTTGGCGGCAACACGCCACGTGCCACGCTCGACTACGAGGCCGACGAATACCGCGCCTTGTTCGAACTGAATGTCTTCTCCGCGTTCGAGATGAGCCGGGCCGCTTATCCGCACCTGATCCAGCATGCCAATGCGGCCATCGTCAACGTCGGCTCGGTGTCCGGCATGACACACGTGCGTACGGGCTCCCCCTATGGCATGACCAAGGCCGCGCTGCACCAGATGACTCGCAACCTGGCCGTCGAATGGGCCGAGGACGGTATCCGGGTGAACGCCGTGGCGCCGTGGTACATCCGCACGCAGCGCAGCGAGCCCGCACTGGCCGACACGGAATACCTCGAGGAGGTGCTCGATCGCACGCCCATGGGCCGGATCGGTGAACCCGAAGAGGTCGCCGGTGCGGTGGCCTTCCTCTGCCTGCCGGCCTCCAGCTACGTCACCGGCGAGATCGTCGCGGTGGATGGCGGGTTCCTGCGTTACGGGTTCTGATCGCGCCGGCGATCAGCCGCAGCCCGCCAGTTGCCGGCTCAGCGCGGCATCTTTCGCTTCCAGCGGCGGGCGGTCGCTCTTGAAGGCGTTGCGCAAGGCCTTGCGGTTGGCGTCCGCCTCGTCGTGCAGCACACGGCAGGTCTCGTCCAGGCTCAGGCGACGGCAGGTGTCCTGCACCCAGATGTAGTTGGTGTTGGTGAGCACGCCGACGCTGCCCTTGCCACGATTGAGCTCCGGCGCCGAGGCGATGGCGGCGTTGCGGCCGCTATAGGCCTCGCCGAGGGTGCCGCCGAAGTCACCGACCACACCCGACGGCGCGAGATAGGGCTCGGTGTTGCCGTCCGACCGCGTGTACGGCGTGCCGTCGGTGGCACGGATGCAGCCGTAGCGGTGGGGCGGTGGCGCGTCGGGCATCGTGGACGGCGCGGTATCCGGCGCCGGTGCCGTCTCACCGACCGGGGGCATGTCCACCGCCGGGGGTGCACTACGCGTGGCTGCCGGCGCGGGATCGGCCAGTCGGATCATCTGTTGCTGCTGGGTCTTCGGGCATGGGGTCTGCTGGTAGATGACCTGGCCGGATGCCATGCACTTGTAGACCGTCTCCGCGCGCGTGGCGTCGCTGGCCAGCATGGCCAGGGCGACGAGGACCATGTGCCGGCCGTGCACGGTCAGAACTCGGCAACGTGGTCTTCGCCGGCCAGGCCGAGCGTCATCGCGCCTTCGCCGACGTTGACCATGCCGGTGATGCTCATCGGGCTTTCGAGGATCTCGACACCGGCATCGCCACAGGCACGGGTGAGCGGATGGTAACCGGGCAGGTTGCGCATGTCGTCCAGGTCGCCGCCGTAACTCAGCGACAGCGACGGCACCAGCAGCCCCGCCTGCACGCGGCGTGACGCGTACTCGAACAACGATTGCGCACCGTGCTCGAAACCCCGCACCTTGCCGACCGGGCCGGTCTCGCCACGGTGGGCGCGCAGGATAGGCTTGATGTCCAGGGCGCTGCCCAGCATCGACGTCAGGAAGCTGACGCTGCGGTCGCCCTTGCTGCGCGCACGCGAACGCAGGTAGTTGAGGTCCCGCGGCAGCATGTAGCCGTACGAGCAGTCGGAGATGTGGGCGGCGCGCTCGCGTACCTCGGCGGGCGATTTGCCCGCCCGGATCATGCGTACCGTCTCGGCGATGGCCGGCACGGAGCCGGCGAAGATAGTGCGCGTGTCGACGACGCGCATCAGGAACGGACCCGTCTGTCCCGCCGCCTCGCGAAGGGGGCGGTAGTTCTTGAGGATGGCGAAGCTGGCCTTGATCACGTTGTCGTGGATCGGGCTGCGCGTGGCCATGATGGTCAGGCAGACCACGCAGTCGAACCGCGCCACCATGTGATCGAGCACCAGGTTTTGCACGTCCTCGACCGAGCTGGCCTCGGTTTCTGCCGAGTGGCTGCGGCTGCCCAGCTTCTGGTCCAGGAAACGCCGGATCTCGTCGGGGTCGCGGTCGTCCTTGAAGCTTTGGCCGTCCACCTTGACCGTGACGGGCATGACCGCGATGCCGTTGTGCTCGATGAATTCACGCGGCACATCGCAGGCCGCATCGATCGCCACTCCGATTCGCATCGGCACCCTCCCATCCACGGCCGCAAAGCCTCGCGGCGCCCGAAACGCCCGCTGCGTCCCATGTCCTCCGCTGGGCCGGATGCTACACTCCGCCGATTGAATTTGGCACTCCGCCGGCGTGGCGTCGCCGGTAACCGCGCCGTCGGACCGTGAAGGTGGCCTCCGCCGCCGGCGCACGCGCAACCGGATTCCCCATGAAAACCAAGAACGAGATCGTCTCCAACTGGCTGCCCCGCTACACGGGCACCCCCCTGGAGGCCTTCGGCCGGCACATCCTGCTGACCAACTTCGGCCACTACGTCGAGCGCTTCGCCACCGACCATGGGGTGGAGGTACGCGGTCGCGACCGCGCCATGCCCAACGCCACGGCCGACGGCATCACCTTGATCAACTTCGGCATGGGCAGCCCCAATGCCGCGACCATCATGGACCTGCTCAGCGTGATCGAGCCGGAGGCCGTGCTGTTCCTCGGCAAGTGCGGTGGCCTGAAGCGCAAGAACGCCATCGGCGACCTCATCCTGCCCATTGCCGCCATCCGCGGCGAGGGCACGTCCAACGATTACCTCCTGCCCGAGGTGCCGGCCCTGCCGGCGTTCCAGCTGCAACGCGCGGTATCGACGATGATCCGCGACCTGGGCCACGACTACTGGACCGGCACCGTCTACACCACCAACCGCCGCGTATGGGAACACGACGAGGCCTTCAAGGACTACCTGCGGCGCACGCGCAGCATGGCCATCGACATGGAAACGGCCACGATCTTCGCCGCCGGCTTCGCCAACCACATTCCCTGCGGTGCACTGCTGCTGGTTTCCGACCAGCCCATGATCCCGGAAGGCGTGAAGACCGAATCCAGCGACGCGGCGGTCACGGCCAACTTCGTCGACCGACATATCAAGGTAGGTATCGAGGCCCTGAAACTCGTGCGTCGGCACGGGCGCAGCGTGAAGCACCTGCGCTTCGAGGATGAAGCGGACTGACGTGAGGTAAGGCTCAGGGGTGCGGCGCCGGCCATCGAAACGCCGGCGTTCCGCCGAGAATGTGGCGCACGTCACGTTTCACGCGGGTACCCCTGAAACTCAGAATTCTTCTATATCGCTCTCCTCGGCCGGGTCCTAGCGTTCCCGCTTCCTTTCATGGGGGGCAATGCAATGAGTCAGGCATTTCGGCTGGACGATCACGTGCGCGAGTATCACTACGATTACGCCACGACACTGGACGGGATCATGGACGCGGCCCAGTGCGCACTGCTGGTCGAGCGGATAAACGCACTCATCGATGCAGGCCAGGTGAAGCTCGTGGATCACGAAGGGCGGGGAACCGATGCAGTCTGCGACACAGGTGGCCGCTATCTTCACCACATCTTCGAGGGCGACGACGTACGCCGCCACTTGCCGGAACTGATGGCCGTCTATCGGGCGATCCTGCCCCTGGTCGCCGCGGTGACCAGCCAGGAGGCGGTTCTCTCTCCTTATCCCCGGTCGGACGTCAATATCAAGGTCTACCCGCCGGGGGGCGGCACGTTGGGCGAACACTACGACACCAACGGCATCACGGTACTGCTCTTCCTGACGGACAACCGCGAGGCGCCGCTGCGCATGCAGATACCGCGCGCGCATCCTTCGCGGGGCGCGTGGGTGGAGCGACGGACCATCCACGCCCGCGCCGGTACCCTTCTGGTGATGAAGGGGAGGGAGGTGCTTCATGATTGCGAGCCGACGATGAGCGAACAGAAAATCTCCGTGGTCCTCAATTATTACGTGCGTGGCGATACATGGCGTCACGCATCTTTCGACGATTTCGTCTACGACGGTGTGGCACCGGCCTAAGGGGCTTTGACGATGCGTATGCGCGACCTGTTGCTCGGTGTCTTGGTTACCGTGATCTGGGGCAGCAACTTCTCGGTGATCGAGGTCGGCCTTCGCGATCTCGATCCCTTCCTGCTCACGGCGCTGCGGTTCCTCATGACCGCCCTGCCGCTGATCTTCTTCTTTCGCCGGCCGGCGAACGTGCCGCTGGCTGCGGTGGCTGGCTACGGCATACTGTTCGGCGTGGGGCTATGGTTTGTTGTGAACCTTGCCATGTCCCAAGGGATGTCGCCGGGGCTATCGTCACTGGTGCTGCAGTTCGCGGTGTTCTTCACCCTGCTGCTGAGCGCGTTGGTCTTCGACGAGCGGATCCACCGGCCGCAGGTCGTCGGGATGGTCCTCGCCGTGGGTGGCCTGCTGCTGGTCATCGGCTACACGCAGGGTGCTGCCACCGTGCGCGGCGCACTGCTGGTGCTACTCGCCGCACTCAGCTGGAGTGTCTGCAACCTGCTGGTGAAACGATACAAGCCGGCGGACATGCTGGCCTTCATCGTCTGGTCGAGTGCCTTCGCCGCCCCGGCGCTGTTGCTGCTGACCGCCTGGGTGCGCGGTGCCGCGCCCTTCGTCGCGCTGGGCCATGGCGTCACGCTGGCTGCGGTTGGATCGATCCTTTTCCAGGCGTATGTCACCACGATTTTCGGCTACTCCGTCTGGAATACCTTGATGAAGACCTATCCGGCAGCCACGGTGGCGCCACTGTCGTTGCTGGTGCCCGTGTCGGGTATCGCCACGTCGTGGCTCGTCTTCGACGAGCACTTTGCACCGGGTGTGTGGGGTGGTGTGGGGGTGATGCTTTGTGGGGTGGTTGTGTTTGTGCTTGCGCCTAGGTGGGGGCGTCGGGTGCGGTGATCGCGGACATCGTCCGCTCCTACAGGCAGCGGTGAGGCCGGGGCGAAAAAAAGGCCGTCCGTGGGAGCGGACGGCGATTCGGGGAGGTTTGCAAGGTGGCGCGCCACGGAGGATGGCGCGCGCCCTGTCTTCTTGTCGTGGTGCTTAGAGCGAGAAGTCGTACTCGGCCGACAGCTGCACGTAGCGCGGCTGCTGGAAGCTGGTCGGGATCTTGTACGTGGTGCCGGACAACGAGTTGCCGTTGTTGTCTTCGCCCACTTCGTTGATCGTCGCCGTGTGCTGCTTGTTGAAGATGTTGAACACGTTGGCCGAAATGGTCAGCCCCTTGGCCCAATCGGGCTTGTAGGCCGCATTCAGGTCGATGTTCCAGTAGGTCGGCGTGCGACCCACCGAGCCGCGCTGCACCACGAAGCCGTTGCAGTAGAGGTACGCGCCGCCGCCGTAACCGCCGATGGTGCCGTCGATCGGGTTCAGGCCGTAGCAGTTTTCCGGGCGACCGGTCTGCAGCAGCGCGTTGGCACCGACCAGGAACTGCGGCGAGATCTGCCATGCCCCGTAGATCTTGAACGTGTGCTTGCGATCGTTGGGCAGGTAGCCGTTGGTGCCGGCCATGATCTCCGGATAATCGAACAGCTCGGTCGTGCCGGTATCGGCCTGGCCGTTGGCCGAGTCCACGCCACCTTCCGAATTGCCGCGGGTGTGCGACCAGACGTACGACGCCTTCATGTACCAGGTGTTGTCGAAGTTGCGCTCGGCGGTCAGCTGCATCGCCATGTAAGAGCGCTTGTACTTCGGCTCGCCCACGACGGCGCCGGGCAGGTGGATGTCGTACAGCGTGCCGGTGGCATCCACGGGCGTGCGCAGGGTGACGGAACTGCCGGGATTGAAGATGTAGCAACCCGGTACATTGGTCGCGGAGGGCGACAGGTTGGTGGTGTCGAGGTTGAGGCCGTACTGCGCATTGGCTGCCGCGGCGATCGGGCGGAAGTCGCACGAGTCGTCGATGCCGGTCAGGATCTTCCGGTAGATCGCCTTCGCGCCGAACGTCCAGTCGGCCACCTGCTGCTGCGCACCGAGGATGAACTCACGCTGCTTGAACGGCTTCAGGTCCTTGGTCGCCACGGCACCCGGATTGGGCACCACACCGGCCTCGCCGTTGGAGTACTGGGTGACGGCGCGCGCCGGGTTGGCTGCCGCATAGGCGGCCGGCACCGGACCCAGTCCGGTGGGTGCACCCGTGGTCGGATCGACCCCCGTATAGCTGAAATAGTTGATCTGGTAGAGAGAGGCTGCCGCACCACGCAACGCCACGTTGCCGTCCAGCGGAAGCGAGTAGTCGCCCGCGCTGCCGTACACCTTCAGCGAGGAGTCGCCATGCACGTCCCACGAGAAGCCCAGGCGCGGCTGCCAGCTGTGGATCTGGCTGACGTAGGTCTGGCCGAGGCTGTTGGTGTTGTTGAAACCGTCGTTGCGCACGCCGATACGGGCAACGAAGTTATCGGTGACGTGCCAGTTGTCCTGCAGGTAGTACGACTTCTGCGTGATGCCTACCTTGGCACCCGTCGCGAACACGGCCTGCTTGACGACGTTGTCCGACGGGTTGAGCGTCGCATCGTAGCCGAGGATCGAAGCCGGAATAGGCTGGTAGGTGTACGTCGAACCCCCTTCGTACGCCGTGCCGGTATCGGTCGTGAAGTGGTCGCGTGCCCAGCCGGCCTTCAGGTCGTGGTCGCCCAGGTGGTACTCGAAATCGATGCGACCGGCATTGCGCTTGTCCTCGCCGTTGGGCGTGGTCAGCTCGCCCGCCGACGTGAACGAGCAATGCGGTGCCGCAGGGGCGGAGCCGGCGACCACCGGATTGCGCTGGTCCACGATCACCGGGCAACCCGGCGAATTCACCGCGTCGAAGATGTTGCCGTCGTACTGCTCGAGCGTGCCGTCCGCCGTGGTCGCGCGTTCGACGCGACGGTTGGTGCTCTTGCCGTACTGCGCCGACACCGTGAAGTCGTCCGTGATGTAGCTGGTGTACTTCAGGATGTTGTTCATGCCGCCGGTCTTGTCGTACTGCTGACCGAGGTAGTCGCCGCGATGGGGCTGGCCGTTTTCGTCGTAGTTGTAGCCGTAGATGCTCTGTTGTTCCGTGCTGGTATCGCTGAAGCCGGTGTACTCGAGGATGTTGTTCTCGTTGATGTTCCAGTCCAGCTTGACCAGGTAGCGCGGGTCCTTGATGGTCGTCTTGTTGAAGCTGCCGCCGCCGGTGGCGTCGCCGTAGTGCTCGTCCGCCGTGCGCGTGCCGCCGACGAGCGCGAACATGAACAGCTTGTCCTTGATCAGCGGGCCGCCCAGCCACGCGTTCCAGCGCTGGCCGAAGTCGGTGGCGTTGCCACTGCCGTTGTTGCCCACCACATAGTTGCTGTTGTGGCGGTTGTTCTGCAGCAGCGATCCGTTCTGCAGGTAGATGTTGGGCTGGTTGGCCTGCAGCTGGTACGGGTTCCAGGTGTAGTCGATGCCGCCCTTCCACTCGTTGGTGCCGCGCTTGGTGTTGACCGAGATCACGCCGCCGGTGGAGTTGCCATATTCGGCGCCGTAGCCGCCGTCCTGGATCTCTTCCTGGTCGATGGCCTCGAACGGCACCTGCGCGTAGGTCAGGCTCTGGAAGAAATTGGTGACGTTGAAACCGTTGACGTAGTAGCTGTTCTCGGCCACGGAGGCACCGCCGAACGACGCCAGGTTGCCGAAGGCGCTGTCGCCCTTGGTCGCGCCGGGTGCCAGCAGCGCCACGGCGGTCTGGTTACGCGCCAGCGGCAGCTGCTTGATCTGCTCGGCGGTCATCACCGTGTTGGTCTGGCTGGAGGTGATGTCGATCGGCGGCAGTGCGTTGGCGGTCACCGACACCGTGGTCAGGTCCTGCGGGCCGCCTGCCGCGGTGGTGGAAGCGGGTGCCAGGAGGTTCAGGTTGAAGCCCTGGCCCGCCACGACGGTGACGTTCCGCGTGGTGTTCTGGCCGCCCTTCACCGAGGTGATCTTGTAGTCGCCCGGGGGCAGCGACGAGATATTGAAACGGCCGTCGCTGCCTGCGGTAGCGCTGCGGCTCAGGCCGCTGCCGCTACTGGTGGCGGTGACCTGGGCACCGGCATCCGCCGTACCGTACACACCGCCCACGGTGCTTTGCGCGAACGATGCGGCGCTGACGATACCGAGCCCGACGGCAATGGCCAACGAAAGCGAACGCCGCCGTGCGCGGTCCGATGAATGACGCAACTGCATGTAGATCTCCCCGGCCACAGGCCCATTGGTTCAAAGTCGCGCCGCCGTCGGCAGAAGGCGGTCGCGGTGTCGTGACGAAAACGGATGGCCGTCCGGGCCCCCTTGGTGGCGCCGACATCCTCCGCGTCGAAGCGCCGCGTGCGTGGTTAACGAAACCGCAACAAGCAAGCCGAAGCTAAGTCGCGCCGATGTGTGCACTCAAGGCGATTTGCATGAACGGATTTCCTTGCGCCACTTGCCTGCGCCGCGATCGCATGGATCAGTCGCTGCCGTCGAATGGGCCGATTGGCGTTACATAGCCATGGATCTCGGTTCCAGACGCAAGAACGCGCGATGCGCGCGCGTCCGGCGATAAAGAAAATTTCATGGAAGAAGGTTCCTGCGCAGGGCTTGCGGGGCCTCCTGATCTTTCAGAAGGCTTTCAAGCCGGCGACAACGGCCTTGCCTGATGTGCGTCCCGTCGCTAGTTTCCCCGGATGTCACTCGTCATCACCATCCTCGTACTGCTCCTGGTCATCGCGCTGTCCGGGGCGATCGTGCGCATCCTGCCCGTCCGGCTACCGCTACCGCTGATCCAGATCGCGCTGGGTGCCCTGCTGGCCCGCCCGTTCGGCATGCACGTGGAGTTCGACCACGAGCTGTTCTTCCTGCTGTTCATTCCGCCATTGCTGTTCGCGGACGGCTGGCGCATCCCCAAGCGGGAGCTCTTCCTGTTGCGCGGGCCCATCCTCGCCCTGGCCATCGGGTTGGTGTTCTTCACCATCGTCGGGGTGGGCTACTTCGTCCACTGGATGATCCCCACCGTGCCCCTCGCCGTGGCGTTCGCGCTGGCTGCCGTACTCTCGCCGACCGATGCCGTGGCGGTCACCTCGATCAGCGGCCAGTCGCCCATTCCCTCGCGGCTGATGCACATCCTGTCTGGCGAGGCGCTGCTCAACGACGCGTCCGGTCTGGTGGCCCTGCAGTTCGCCGTCGCCGCTGAGCTCACCGGGCGCTTCTCGCTGGCGTCCGCCGCCGGCGATTTCGTCGTGATGGCGCTGGGAGGGGTCGCCGCCGGCGTACTGGTCGGTGTCGGCTTCGGTATGTTCCGCCGCCGGCTGGTGCGCTGGAGCGGCGAGGTGGACCCCGCCGCCCAGGTGGCCCTGTTGCTCCTGCTGCCGTTCGCCGCCTACCTGCTGGCCGAGCACTTCGGCGCGTCGGGCATCCTCGCCGCCGTGGCGGCGGGCATGACCATGAACTACACCGACGTCCTCAAGGGCGGCTACGTGGCGACGCGTATGCAGAACTTCGCCGTGTGGTCGATGGTGGAGTTCGTCTTCAACGGCATGATCTTCCTGCTGCTCGGCCTGCAGCTGCCGGCCATCGTCGACGGTGCCAAGGTCGACATCGCGCAGGCGGGTGGCGGCCCCCTCTGGTACCTGGTCGCCTATGTACTGGCCATCACGCTCGCCCTGGTGGTGCTGCGCTTCATCTGGGTGTGGGTGTCGCTGCGCTTCGTGTTCATGCGGGCCCTGCATCGCGGCAAGAAGCGACCCCGTGTCGGCACGCGCCTGATCTGGACGACCGCGCTGGCCGGCGTGCGCGGAGCGATCACCCTGGCCGGCGTGCTGTCGCTGCCGCTGATGAAAGACGTGGGCGTGGCGTTTCCCACGCGCGACCTGATGATCTTCCTCGCCTCGGGGGTCATCCTCAGCACGCTTGTACTGGGCGCCATCGGTTTGCCGTGGTTGGTGAAGGGGCTGAAGATTCCCGGTGAAGATCCACGCGTGCGCGAGGAGCGCAAGGCGCGGGCGCTGGTCGCCGAAGCGGCGCTGCGCAGCATCGAGCAGGAGCAGCGGCGCGTGGCGGAGGAGGGCGACGAGCATGCCATCGCACTGGCCTCCCGGGTCGGCGCGCGCGTGATGGGCGACTACCAGCAACGCCTGGAGGCGGCGGGCGAGGAAGGCGACGTGCCACACAAGGCCCGCGCCGAGGCGGGCACCGAACGCGCGATGCGCGTGGCCGCGCTGCGTGCGGAGCGCCGCGAGCTCTACGAACTGCGGCGCAAGCACGCGATCAACGACGAGACGCTGCGTACCCTGATGCGCGAGGTGGATCTGGCCGAGGCTTCGTTGACCGGCCTGCACGCCGGCTGATCCGGTTCACAAGCCGAAGAAACGCTCGCTGGTACGGACGGTGGACTCGGTGAGTACTGCGGCCGTCTCGCCACGGTCCCGGGCCACCTCGTCACGGATGTGCGCGAGGTACATCGGCTCGTTGCGCCGGTCCTTCGGCAGCGGGCGCACCGTGCGCGGCAGCAGGTAGGGCGCATCGGTTTCCAGCATGAGCCGGTCGGCGGGTATCGATCCGACCAGCTCGCGCAGGTGGGCACCACGGCGCTCGTCGCAGATCCAGCCGGTGATGCCGATGTGGCAATCCAGGGCCAGGTAGTCGCGTAGCGCCTCACCGGTGTCGGTGAAGCAGTGCACGACCGCGGCCGGAAGGCGGTCGCGGTAGCGCGTGAGGATGGCGAGGAAGTCGTGGTGCGCGTCCCGCTGGTGCAGGAACACCGGCTTGCCCAGGTCGGCGGCGATCGCCAGCTGTCGCTCGAATACCTCCCGTTGCACCTCGCGCGGTGAGTAATTGCGGTTGTAGTCCAGCCCGGTCTCGCCGATCGCACGAACTTCCGGCTCGCTGCCCCACGCGCGCAGCAGCGCGTCGGTGGCATCGTCGTAGTCGATGGCGTGATGCGGATGCACGCCCGCCGTGGCAAAAAGTCGGCCGCCGCTGGCCTTCGCCAGAGCCAGGGCGTGCTCGCTGCCCTCTCGCGATGCCCCGGTTACCACCATCCGGCCCACGCCATGCGCCGTCGCGCGGGCCAGCACATCGTCAAAATCTTGACGGAACGATTCGTGGGTGAGGTTGGCGCCGATGTCGATCAAGTCCATGAATTGGTTCGCTTTGGGACAAGGGTTTGAATGCGGTGCGCGCGTGTTATTGCCGCGCAACACCATGAATTAAAACATGTATGGACGTCCGATCGCGGCTATTGCGGGATTTCCCGGTAACAGCTGTCCGACGTCGATCGGCATGTCGTCAAAATATTGACGTTCGTATTTTCCTACTGCTAGGTTCAACGAACGCCGTCAGGGAGACGGGCATCAGGGGACGTCAGAAGGATCTCAAAGCAGGTGTCTCAAGGGGACGTCGTCACACACGTCGAAAAAGGGAAGGGGGCCGGTCACCGGTTCCTGCAGCAGTACCACGGGCAGAGGGTAGTGCAGATGGTAAATCGCATCGTCGCGGGGACGCTCGTCGCCTCGCTTCTCCTGGGCGTCACGCCCGGTGTTTTCGCCGCGGGGCCGAACGCGCCCCAGGCCACGTTCGACGTCAGCAGCCTGCGGGCACCGACCGGCTACGACCGTTTCATCGTCACCTGGCGTGACGGCACCACGCAGCGCATCAGTGCCTCCGCGGCCACGCAGGCGATCGGCGCGGCGCTCTCGCGCACCGCTGCCACCACCAGCCAGTTGCGCGCCGGCAAGGTCGCCACGACGCAAGCCGTTTACGGACGCAAGCTCGCCACGGGTTCCGACCTGGTCCGCACCTCGCGCAAGCTGTCGCGCAGCGAAGCCGACACCTTGATCCGGCAGATCGCCGCCGATCCCGCCGTCCGGCATGTCGAGCCCGACGCGATGATGCAGAAGATCGACGATATCCGCGCCGCGGCGGTCACGCCGGTGGTAGTCGACGATACGTACTACGCCCGCTACCAGTGGCATTTCCGTCCGGCATTGGGCGAGGCCGAGAAGATCGGCAGCGACACCACCAGCTTCGCCAACCGCGGCGGCAGCAATGTCGCCAATGCATGGAACCTCGCCGACGGTTCGGGCGTCACCGTGGCCGTGCTGGATACGGGCATCACGCATCATCCGGACATCGACCTGTCGCTGGCCGATTCGGGCTACGACTTCATTTCCGACGGCTTCGTGTCGGGCCGCTCGACGGACGCGCGTGCCCCCGGCGGCTGGGATACGGGCGACTGGACCACCGAGGACAAGTACCTGCTCGCCAACGGCGGCTGCATCGATCCCTCCGCCGGCGACCAGCAGGAAGATTCCAGCTGGCACGGCACGCACGTGTCCGGGACGATCGCGGAGCTGAGCAACAACGCCACCGGCATGGCCGGCATCGCCTATAAGGCGAAGGTACTGCCGGTGCGTGTGCTCGGCCATTGCGGCGGCTACACCTCCGACATCGCGGACGCGATCGTCTGGGCTTCGGGTGGGCATGTCGACGGCGTCCCCGACAATGCCCATCCCGCGCAGGTCATCAACATGAGCCTGGGCGGCGGTGGTTCCTGCGCGTCCGATGCGGTGACCTCCGATGCCATCGCCTCCGCGATGTCGCGCGGCACGACGGTGGTCGTTGCCGCGGGCAACTCGGGCGCCGACGCAGCGAACTACTCGCCGGCCAGTTGCCCCGGCGCACTCACCGTGGCTGCCAACGGCATTGCGGGCAAGCGCGCCTACTACTCCAACTACGGCAGCACCGTGGCGCTGTCCGCACCGGGTGGCGGTATCTACGCGAACGACGGCTCCACGGGTGCCACCGTGCAGGCGGGCTTCATCTGGTCCGCGATCAACGCCGGTACGCACGAGCCCACGACCGCCAGTTACGGCGGCATGGCGGGTACCTCGCAGGCGACGCCGCATGTGTCCGGCTCCGTGGCCCTGATCCTCTCCGCGACGAAGGCGGCCGGCCTGGCCACGCCGACACCGGCCGCCATCCGCACGTTGCTCACCGCCACGGCGCAGGCCTTTCCGGCCACGCCGGACAAGCCGATCGGCGCCGGCATCCTCGATGCGTACGCCGCGGTGAACAAGGCGCTCGGCAACGATCCGGGCGAGCCCGGCGGTGACGCCACGGCCCTGGCCAACGGGGTCGCGTTGCCCGGCCAGGCCGGTCGCGCCGACGGCGTGCTGGTCTACCGCATCGATGTGCCCGCGGGTGCGCGCTCGCTTGCCTTGCGCAGCTTCGGTGGCAGCGGCGACGTGTCGCTCTACGTGAAGGGTGGCGAAGCCGCGTCGTCGAGCGTCTACGACTATCGGTCGATCAAGCCGTCGACCAACAACGAAGCGGTGACGGTTGCCCGTCCCGCGGCGGGCAGTTGGTACGTCACGGTGGTGGGTGTGAAGGATTTCGCCAACGTCACCGTGCAGGCAAGTTTCACGGCGCCATGAACCAGGCCCGCCGACGCGTCATGCGTCGGCGGGCCTGTGGGGGTTTTTTACGCTGGCGAGGGGGTCTTCGCCGGTGGGCGTGCAGGGAGGGGTCCCGCCGCCGTCTTAGGGAGGTATCGGCAATGCATTCACCAACACTGGCACAGGCCCTCGGCCTGGTGCTGACGGGCATCTTCACCGTGGCGGGCGCGGCAAGCGCCGCCGAAACGTCACCGGCCGCCGCACCGCAGACCGTCATGGTCCAGGGCGTGCAGGTCGCCATCGACCCGTCGACCGGTCGGCTGCGTGAGCCCACCGCCGCCGAGCGCGCCTCGCTGTCCAAGGCCTTCCAGGCCAGCGGTGGCAACGCCGCTTCGTTGAGCACGCAGCCACGCACCGCAGCGGAGGCGCGCTCCACCTTCCGCACGCTCAGCCTCGGCAACGGCGTGCATGCCAGGTCAGTGCGCGTGCCGCAGGAACTCATGAACAGCGTCGTCGCCGAACGCATGCCCGACGGCAGCGTCGCCGTGCACCACGACGACCACGGCGTGCAACCTGCGACGAACGCACCGGAGGTGACACGATGATCCGCCGCAACCTCCTGTTCACCGCACTGGCCGCCGCCAGCCTGTTCGGCAGCATCGGCGTGACCCAGGCCGCGGACATCAAGATCGTCAACCAGGACACCGGCACCGGCAAGGGCCTGGACGATCCGACGCCGGTCTCGCCGGTCGGCGGCAACCCGGGTACCACGTACGGCAAGCAGGCCCTCAACGTCTACCTGTTCGCCGCGGACATCTGGGGCGCCGTGTTGCAAAGCGACGTGACCATCGTCAACAACGCCACGTTCAAGCCGCTGTCGTGCGACGCGACCTCCGGCGTGCTGGGTTCGTCCGGCACCACCAACATCTACTATTTCGACGACACCAGCACGCTGCCGGCGGGCGCGGTGCGCAACACCTGGTACCACGCCGCGCTGTTCGACGCGCTGACCCACGAGGACGGCTCGCCCGGCGAGGCGGATATCCAGAGCCAGTTCAACGGCGCGCTGGGCACCACCGGATGCCTCGAAGGCTCCAAGTGGTACTTCGGCCTCGACGGCAAGACGCCGGCGGGTTCGATCAACTTCCTCAACGTCGTGCTGCACGAGATGGCCCACGGCCTGGGTTTCTCCGGCTTCAACAGCCTGACCACCGGTTCCGGCTACGTGGGTGACGACGGCGTGGCGCGTCCGGACATCTACTCGTCCTTCGTCTACAACGATACGCAGATGAAGAAGTGGTACGACCTGACACCTGCGCAGCGCGTCACGGCGGCACTGGACGACGGCAAGCTGGTGTTCACCGGGGCGACGGTGAAAGCCGAAGCGCCGCTGGCCCTCGGCCTGCCCAACGTGTTCAAGGTGACCGCGCCGGCCGCGGCCGCCGGTGAGTACGGCTATTCGCAGGCGGCCTTCGGCCCCGCCGCCACCGCGGCCAACTTCACCGGCAGCCTGGTGCAGGCCGCGCCGGCCGACGGGTGCACGGCGATCACCAACGCCTCGGCGCTGGCGGGCAAGATCGCCATCATCGATCGCGGTACCTGCGACTTCACCGTCAAGACGCTGAACGCTCAGGGTGCCGGCGCCACCGCCGTGCTCATCGCCAACAACCAGGCCGGTGCGATCACGCCGGGAGGCACCCCCGCCTCGCCGGTGAACATCCCGGTGATCGCGGTCAGCCAGGTGGACGGCAACAAGCTCAAGGCCAACCTGTCGGGCCTGACCGGTACCGTGGGGCAGGGCAGCGGCCTGGCCGGCGCGGATGCGCAGGGCAACGTGTTGCTCTATGCACCGACCACGCTGGCACAGGGCTCGTCGTTCTCGCACTACGACACCCGGCTCACGCCGAACGCGATCATGGAGTATGCGATCAACCAGGACCTGGTCGGCCAGATCGACGTGGACCTGACGCCGGCCCTGTTCCAGGACATCGGCTGGGGCCTCAACCGCACCTCGCAGAAGCTGCTCACCTGCGACACCGGTATCCCGACCCTCGTTCCGGGTGGCGTGATCATCGGTGCCAACGTGATCTCCAACGCGAAGATCCTCGCCAGTTCGTCCGCCACGGTGGGCGATTACCGCGCCGCGGTACGTGGTTATGCCACGCAGCTCGCCAGCGACGGCCTGGTCACGGCGACGCAGGCGTCCAGCCTGAATGCCTGCCTGTCCGATGCGCAGACGCAGGCGCAGTACGCGGCCTGGGGTCCGGCCACGGCACCGTCGGCCATCGTGCTGGGCAACAACGCCGCACTGGGTAACCAGAAGGGCGCGCTCGGTGCCTCGGTGGCCTACCAGCTCACCGTGCCGGACAACGCGAAGACGCTCACCCTGCGCACCTACGGCGGGTCGGGCGACGTGTCGATCTCGGTGGCCGATCCCAAGGGTGTGGTCAAGGTCCAACCGAACCGTCCGGGTAACAGCGAGCCGTTCACGGCGAGCAAGCCGGCCGCCGGCGTGTGGACGCTGACGGTGAAGGGCGAAGCGGCGTACTCGGGCGTCACCGTCCTGGGTGCGTACACGCTCTGAGGACGTGCCGGAACGCGGCCCCGGTTCGCCGGGGTCGCGCTCCACGAGGGGGCCCGCAACGCGGGGCAAGGGGTTTCGTAAAAAGACGTATGGACGGCCGAACGATGCTTGTCGTCGGGCCGTATGGACATTCTCGTCCGGCGTGTGACGACGGAAGGACGACGGGCCGCGCGCAGCGCGCCCGCGCACCGATCGCTCATGGCGGATATCTGGGAGGAACGTGACGTGAACACCATTTACAGCAAGGTTTGGAACGCATCGCTCGGCATGCTGGTCGTGGCATCGGAACTGGCACGTGCCAGGGGCAAGGGCGGCGCCTCCCGTCGCCTGCGTGCCACCATGGCGGCGCTGCCGCTGGTGGCCGGTGTGATGCTGGCCCTGGGCAGCGGGCCCGTGCAGGCCAAGGACAACGGTACCGTGTGCGGCGGTTTCCTGCTGGGCCTGCAGGGCAAGGCACCGGCGGCCAAGGGCAACGACGCCTTCGCCTGCGGTCAGGCTGCGAAAGCCATCGGCGATTTCAGCATCGCGCTGGGCACGGATGCGAAGGCCAGCGGCAACGCCAGTTCCGCCGTCGGCCAGGATGCCCAGGCCACCGGCGATTTCTCGTCCGCGATCGGGCAGGGCACGCGTGCGTCGGGTGCGGACAGCACGGCGGTGGGACAGGGTGCCAACGCCGCCTCGGTGGGCAGTACGGCGATCGGGCGTGGCGCCCGCGCCATCGCGAACAACGCGGTGGCGATCGGCAGCGACAGCATCGCCAACCGCGCCAACAGTGTGTCCGTGGGCCGCGCGGGTGCGGAGCGGCAGGTGACCAATGTCGCCGCCGGTACCCAGGCCACCGACGCGGTGAACAAGGGCCAGCTCGACAAGGTGTCCACGACCGTGACTGGCGTCTCCCGCAGCGTGGACACGCTGTCGAAGCGCGTCGATGGCGTGTCGGGCGATGTCACCGCGCTGGCCGACAGCGTCAGCGACGCCACCCATTACTACAAGGCGAACGGTGCGGGTGACGGTAGCGACGATGCGCAGGCGGTCGGCGATTACGCCACGGCCTCGGGTTCCGGCGCGTTCGCCAACGGCACGGGTACCAGCGCGTTCGGCGCCGGTGCGGTCTCGACGGGCGCGTTCGCCACGGCCACCGGCTACGGCTCGGTCGCCTCGGGCCAGAACAGCGCGGCGTACGGTTCGGGCGCACAGGCTACGGCCAACGGCACGACGGCGATCGGCGCGCAGGCGCTGGATGCGGATGGCAATCCGCTGATCACGTACACCTCGACCGGCGAAGCGGTGGGGCCGGCGACGGCCTCCGGCCTGGCCGCCACGGCGATCGGCGCGAGCGCGCAGGCGGAAGGTGCGTATGCGACCGCACTGGGCACGGCGGCGTTCGCCCAGGGCGAACAGTCCACGGCCAGTGGTTTCCTCGCCCAGGCCTCGGGCAACGGCGCGACGGCGACCGGTTCGCAGGCGTTTGCCGATGGCGAACTGTCGGTCGCGAACGGTTACGGCTCCTCGGCGTATAGCGCTGGTGCGGTGGCAGTGGGTGGCAGCGCCAGCGCGTCGGGGGCCGGCAGCGTGGCGATCGGCAACGCGGCGGAGACGGGCTTCGGCCTGTTCGGGCTGGAGGCGGAGAACGCGGTGGCGCTGGGCAGCAACAGCTGGGCGCTGGGCAACAACGCCACGGCGTTGGGTGCGAACGCCTGGGCGCTGGGCGAAAACTCGGTGGCCCTGGGCGCCGGCTCGCAGGCGGAACGCGACAACACGGTGTCGGTCGGCGATGTGGGCAGCGAGCGACAGATCACGAACGTCGCCGCGGGCACCGAATCTACCGATGCGGTGAACAAGGGACAGCTGGACGCGGTGTCCACCGCTACGGCGGATGCGGGCCATTACTTCAAGGCGAACGGCAACGGCGACGGCTCGGACGATGCGCTCGCTTCGGGTAACTACGCCACCGCGGCGGGCTCCGGTGCGTTTGCCGGCGCCGATGGCGCCACGGCGTTCGGCAGCGGTGCCGTTGCGACGGGCGCGAATGCCACCGCCAGCGGTTACGGCAGCCTCGCCACGGGTGCGAGCAGCGCGGCCTACGGTGCCAACGCCGAGGCGTCCGGTGCGGGCGCCACCGCGACCGGCGAGGGCAGTGCGGCGTTCGGTGACGAATCCAGCGCGCACGGCCACGGCGCGATCGCCGATGGTGCCGGTGCGTCGGGTTACGGCGCGGGCAGCCTCGCCAGCGGCGACTACGCCACGGCGGTCGGCCAGGGCGCGATCGCCCAGGGCACCGGTTCGTCGGCGATCGGCAGCGGTGCCAGCACCAATGCGTCGTTCGCCACGGCCGGCGGTTACGGGGCGTCGGCCTCGGGCCAGAACAGCGCGGCGTACGGTTCGGGCGCGCAGGCTACGGCCAACGGCACGACGGCGATCGGCGCGCAGGCGCTGGATGCGGATGGCAATCCGCTGATCACGTACACCTCGACCGGCGAAGCGGTGGGGCCGGCGACGGCCTCCGGCCTGGCCGCCACGGCGATCGGCGCCAGCGCGCAGGCGGAAGGTGCGTATGCGACCGCACTGGGCACGGCGGCGTTTGCTCAGGGCGAACAGTCCACGGCCAGCGGTTTCCTCGCCCAGGCCTCGGGCAACGGCGCGACGGCGACCGGTTCGCAGGCGTTTGCCGATGGCGAATTGTCGGTGGCGAACGGTTACGGTTCCTCGGCCTACAGCGCCGGTGCGGTGGCGGTGGGTGGCAGCGCCAGCGCCTCGGGCGCGGGCAGCGTGGCGATCGGTAATGCGGCGGAGACGGGCTTCGGCCTGTTCGGGCTGGAGGCGGAGAACGCGGTGGCGCTGGGCAGCAACAGCTGGGCGCTGGGCAACAACGCCACGGCGTTGGGTGCGAACGCCTGGGCGCTGGGCGAAAACTCGGTAGCCCTGGGCGCCGGCTCGCAGGCGGAACGCGACAACACGGTGTCGGTCGGCGATGTGGGCAGCGAGCGACAGATCACGAACGTCGCCGCGGGCACCGAATCTACCGATGCGGTGAACAAGGAACAGCTGGACGCGGTGTCCACCGCCACCAGCGATGCCGGTCATTATTTCCGGGCCAACGGCGCGGGCGACGGCAGCGACGATGCGCAGGCGGTCGGCGATTACGCCACGGCCTCCGGCTCGGGTGCGTTCGCGGCGGGTACCGGCGCGACGGCCACGGGTGCGGGCGCAGTCGCCACCAGCGATTTCTCCACGGCGAACGGATACGGCAGCGTGGCCAGCGGGAAGAATGCCGCGGCCTTCGGTGCCGGCGCGCAGGCCACGGGCGCCGGCAGCGTCGCGGTGGGCGGCAACGCCATCGACGCGGACGGCAATCCGTTGATCTCCGACACGAACGGCAACCCGGTCGATACCGGGGCCACGAGTGCGGGCGTTGGCGGCACGGCCATCGGCGCAAGTTCGCAGGCCAGCGGTTTCGCGTCCACGTCGGCCGGCGTCGGCGCCTATGCCTCGGGCGCGCAGTCCACGGCGCTCGGTGCGGTGGCGAATGCCACGGGCGATTACTCGACCGCGGTCGGCACGTCGACCACCGCCTCGGGCGCGGGTTCGGTGGCTGTAGGTGGCCCCGGCAACCTGGCGGGCCTGGGCCTCGTCTATACGGGTGCCACCGGTGACAGCGCCGCGGCCTTCGGTGCCGGTGCGCAGGCGACCGCCGATTACGCGACCGCCCTGGGCGGCATCGCGGCTGCCGAAGGCGTGGGCAGCACGGCGCTGGGCTATTTCGCTTATGCGCCGGGTGACAATGCCACTGCCCTGGGCATCAACAGCTGGGCATCCGGTGCCAGCAGCGCGGCCGTGGGCGACTTCTCCACCGCACGCGGTGCCGCCAGCGTCGCGCTGGGCGCGAACAGCCTGGTCACGACGCCGGCCACCGGCGCGGTGGCGATCGGCAGCGGCGCGACGGCCACTGCGGCGAACAGCGTGGCGCTGGGCGCCGGCGCCAACGCCGATCGTGAGGGCACCGTATCGGTCGGTGCACGGGGCAGCGAACGTCAGGTGACCAACGTGGCGGCCGGTTCGCAGGGCACGGATGCCGCCAATGTCCAGCAGTTGACGGATCTGGCCGGTAGCGTCAGCTCGGCGGCCCACTATGTGTCCGCGACGGGCGCCGGTGACGGCAGCGACGACGCCAGCGCCACCGGCGCCTTCGCCACCGCCATCGGTGCGGGCAGCCGCGCCAGCGGTGACCTGTCGACGGCGCAGGGCGCGTTCGCGACAGCCAGCAGGACGTCGGCCACCGCGATCGGCGCCTCCGCCAACGCCGGCGCCACCAGCGCCACGGCGATCGGCGACAGCGCCCGCGCCCTCGGCGTGAATTCCGTGGCCCTGGGTGCCGGCTCGGTCGCCACGCGCGCCAACACGGTATCCGTCGGCGGCACGAGCGGGAACCGCCAGATCACCAACGTGGCCGCGGGCACGCAGACCACGGATGCGGTGAACCTGGGTCAGTTGAACACGGCGATGTCGGGGGCCTTTTCCGGCACGTCCAGCCTTGCCGGGAACACCATGGCCATGGCGCTCGGCGGCGGCGCCACGATGGGCGCCAACGGCTTCGTCGGCCCGGTATACAAGGTGCAGGGCGGCGCCTACAGCACCGTAGGCGACGCGGTGGGTGCCCTGGACGGCGCGCTGTCGTCGATCGGCACGCGGGTGAACAAGCTGGAGTCTGCCGCGGGTGGCAGCACGATCCCCGGTACCACGCCGGTAAGGCGCAACGCCCTGGTCTCGACCAGCGTGGCCAGCACGACGCAGGCCACGGCAGCCGACGCGGCCGCTTCCGCACCGGTGACGGCGGCCGCGGCGCCGGTGGTCGCGGCTGCGCCCGTGACCGCCGCCGCCGTGGCGGAAGGCACCGGCGGCGGCACGGCCATCGGCACCGGCAGCTTCGCCAAGGACCCGACCGACCTGGCCGTGGGCACCAACGCCACCGTCGGCGCCGACAACGGTACCGCGGTGGGCACGGGGGCGACGGTGACGGCGGCCGCCACCAACAGCGTCGCGCTGGGCGCCAACTCGGTGGCCGACCAGGCCGACACCGTGTCGGTCGGCAGTGCCACCGCGCAACGTCGCGTCACCAACGTCGCCGCCGGCACCGCCACCACCGATGCCGCCAATGTCGGCCAGGTGGACCAGGCAGTCGCTACCGCAAAGTCCTACGCCGACCAGGGAGATGCCACGACGCTTACCAGCGCCAAGGCCTATACCGATCAGAAGTTCGGGGATGTGGTCAGCGGCGGCGCGTTCGATGACTACAAGCGCCAGGTCGATCATCGCTTCAACAACCTCAACGACCGCCTCAACCGGGTGGGCGCCATGGGTGCGGCGATGTCGCAGATGGCGTTCAGTACGCAGGGGGTCAGCGGCGACAACCGGCTCGGCGTCGGCGTAGGCGGGTACAAGGGGCAGGGAGCCCTGTCGGTCGGCTACTCGCGTAGCCTCTCGCCGCGCGCCAGTCTGACCTTCGGTGCCGCCGTCAGCGGTGGTGAGTCCTCGGGTGGCGTGGGTGTGGGCGTTGGCTGGTAATTACTACCGGTAAGTGCCTACACGGCACGGCCAAGTCCTTGAAAGCCGGCGGCAACGCCGGCTTTCTCTTGTTGCGCCCTGTCGCGGATCGAACACGGCCGGGTCGCCGTTGACATGTGGTCTGTGCTACCAATAGCGGCCCGGGCGGTCAGGAACGACCGCGTGGCAAGACGTAAACCTGTAGACCGTATGGAGTTGGCATGTCTGCGATGACCGAACCCACCGACATGCTGACCGGCGCACCCGGGGAAGCGCAGGTTTGTGCGCACCTGGTCGCGCATGGCCGTCTCAAGGACACCGATCTCGCGCGGGCGCGTCGCCTGCACGACGAAACCCCCGACGGCACGCTCACGTCGCTGATGGCTCGCCTCGGCCTGGTCTCCGAACGCGACCTCGCCGATGCCTGGGCCGACCTGCTGCGCCTGGACCTGCTGGCCGCCAAGGACGCCCCGGAGCTGCCTCCGACGGACGTGGAACTGTCGGTGCGTTTCCTCAAGCAGTACCACGTGGTGCCCGTGCGCGAAGGCGACGACGGCCTGGGCCTGCTCGTGGCCGATCCGGCCGATCCTTACCCGCTGCAGGCCGTGCGCCTGGCCACCGGGCGCGACGTGCAGCTCCGCGTGGGGCTGCGCTCGGAAATCGACGACCTCATCGAACGCTATTACGGCCAGGGCCGCTCGGCCATGGGCAGCATCGTCGAAAGCCTGGACGGCAACGCCGCGGAAGAAGACGACGTGGAGCACCTGCGCGACCTCGCTTCCGAGGCGCCGGTCATCCGCCTGGTCAACCTGATCCTGCAGCGTGCCGTCGAGCAGCGCGCGTCCGACGTGCACATCGAACCGTTCGAAAACCGCCTCAAGGTGCGCTACCGCATCGACGGCGTGCTGCATGAAGTGGAAGCGCCGCCGTCCAGTTCCACCGCGGCGGTGATCTCGCGCGTGAAGATCATGGCGCGGCTCAACATCGCCGAGCGCCGCCTGCCGCAGGACGGACGCATCCAGCTGCGTGTGCAGGGCAAGGAACTCGACCTGCGCGTGTCCACGGTGCCCACCAGTTTCGGCGAGTCGGTGGTCATGCGCATCCTCGACCGCGAGTCGGTCATCTTCGATTTCGCGTCGCTGGGCTTCACCGACGCGTTCCGCGACCGCTTCGTCGAGGTGCTGGACCGCCCCCACGGCATCCTGCTGGTCACCGGTCCCACCGGCTCGGGCAAGACGACCACGCTGTACACGGCGTTGTCGCAGATCAACACGCCCGACGTGAAGATCATCACCGTCGAGGATCCCGTCGAATACCAGATCGAAGGCATCAACCAGATCCAGGTCAAGCCGCAGATCGGGCTCGACTTCACCGGTGCCCTGCGCTCCATCGTGCGCCAGGATCCGGACGTCATCATGATCGGCGAAATGCGCGACCTGGAAACCTGCCGCATCGCGATCCAGTCGGCACTCACCGGACACCTGGTGTTGTCCACGCTGCATACCAACAGCGCGTCGGGCGGCATCACCCGCATGCTCGACATGGGCGTGGAGGATTACCTGCTCGGGTCCACCGTCAACGGCATCCTGGCGCAGCGCCTGGTCCGCCGCCTCGACCCGGAAACGGCGGTGCCCTACGAAGCCCTGCCCGAAGTGATCGAGCAGTTCGAGTTGCACAAGTACACCGACGAGCGTCCCATCCGCTTGTGGAAGCCCGGCACCAGCGCGGTCAATCCCACGGGCTATCGCGGCCGCCGGGCCATCATGGAATTCCTGGTCATGAGCGATCCGCTGCGCCGCCTGCTGATGAAACGCGCCGACGCGGGCGAGATCGAGCGCCAGGCACGCGCCGAAGGCATGCGCACGATGTACGAGGACGGCCTGGCCAAGGCCGTGGCCGGCATCACCACGATCGAGGAAGTCCTGCGCGTCACGCAGGAATCCTAGGCCCCCACGCATGAGCATGTTCCGCTATCGCGCCATCAGTGCCGCCGGTGAGGCCCTTACCGGTCGCATGGAAGCCGCGTCCGTGGCCGACGTGGTCGCACGCCTGCAAGACCAGGGGCACACGCCGCTCGAAGCCGCGCCCGCCGACGGCGCGGCTTCGAGCGGCGGTCTCGCGGGCATGTTCCGCAAGGGCACCTTCACCGGCGACCAGCTGGCCCAGTTCACCCACCAGCTGGCCACGCTGCTCGGCGCCGGCCAGCCGCTGGATCGCGCCCTCGGCATCCTGCTCGATCTCCCGGAAGGCGAACGGGCAAAAAACCTGGTCGAGCGCGTTCGCGATCGCGTGCGTGGCGGCACCACCCTCTCCACGGCACTGGACGAGGAAAACGGCGTCTTCCCGCGGCTTTACGTCAGCCTGGTACGGGCCGGCGAAGCGGGCGGCTCGCTGGACGAAACCCTGCGGCGTCTGGCCGATTACCTCGAACGCGCGCAGGCGCTGCGTGGCAGCATCGTCAACGCGCTGATCTACCCGGCCTTCCTCATGGTCGGCGTGCTCGGATCGCTGGTCCTGCTGCTCGCCTACGTCGTGCCGCAGTTCGTGCCGATCTTCGCCGACATGCAGGTACCCATTCCGCTTATCACCCAGGTAGTACTCGCGCTGGGCACGGTCATCAGCGACTGGTGGTGGGCGATCGTCCTGGTGATGGTGGTGCTCGGACTGGTGCTGCGCCTGCGGCTGCGCGATCCGGACACGCGGCTGGCCTTCCATGGCCGGTTGCTGACGATGCGTGTGGCCGGCCCCTTGCTGCTGAAGGTGGAAACGGCGCGCATCGCACGCACCCTGGGCACGCTGCTGAAGAACGGCGTGCCGCTGTTGTCGTCGCTGGCCATCGCCCGCCAGGTCACCGGCAACCGCGCGCTCGACCAGGCACTGGAGCAGGCAGCCGAGCGGGTCAAGGGCGGGTCGGGACTGGGCAGTTCGCTCGCCCAGACCGAACGCTTTCCCCGTCTCGCGCTGCAGATGATCCAGGTGGGTGAAGAAGCCGGCGCGCTCGACACCATGCTGCTCAAGGTCGCCGACACCTTCGACGTGGAAGCCAAGCGCGCCATCGATCGCCTGCTGGCGGCGCTGGTGCCGGCACTCACCATCGTCATGACCGTCATGGTCGCTTTCATCATGGCGGCGATCCTCCTGCCGCTGCTCAGCCTCACCAGCAACATCAACTGATCCGACCCGTTTCAAGGAGCCTGACCCATGCGTGTGAACCGTACCCTTCGTCACAGCCACGCCCGCGGCTTCACGCTGCTGGAAATGCTCGCCGTGATCGTCCTGATCGGCATCATCGGCGCCATCGTCGTGACCCAGGTCGGCAAGAACGTCGACAAGGGCAAGTACGGCGCCGGCAAGGCACAGCTGACCACGCTGGGCCAGAAGGTCGAGAACTACGCGCTGGACAACGGAAGCCCGCCGCACTCGCTGGACGACCTCGCCACCAAGCCGGCCGATGCGCAGAACTGGCAAGGTCCCTACGCCAAGGCGTCCGACCTGAAGGACCCGTGGGGCCACCCGTTCGGCTACCGCTACCCCGGTGAGCACGGCAGCTTCGACCTGGTCTTCTACGGGCAGGACGGCAAGGCGGGCGGCGACGGCTATTCGGCCGACGTCGGCAACTGGCAGTAAGCCGGCGCGATTCCCGGACCGGCCATGCGCGCGCGCGGATTCACGCTTTTCGAGATGCTGGCGGTCATCCTGTTGATCGGGATCGCGGCGGCGGCCGTCTCGATTCCCGTCACGCAAGGCCTGGCCAGCGCACGGGTGAATGCGGCCAGCGGTGAACTCGCGGCCGCGCTACGCTGGACGCGCGCGCAGTCCATCGTGAAAGGCGAAAGCCTGGCGCTCGAGGTCGATACCTCCGCGGCCACCTATCACGCCCCGGGCAAGCCCGTGGTGCACCTGCCCAGGGACATGCGCGTGGCGATCACCAGCGCACGCGAAGACCAGGCCAACGCCACCACCGGACGCATCCGATTCTTTCCCGACGGCAGTTCCACGGGTGGCCGTATCACGCTCACGCGTGGCGATCGCCAGTGGCACGTCAACGTGGCCTGGCTTACCGGCGCCATCCAGGTGGTGGACAGCCGATGACACGCATGGGCCGCCAGGGTGGTTTCAGCCTGCTCGAAGTCATTGCCGCCATCGCCGTGCTGGCCATCGCCTTTTCCGCGTTGATGCAGGTGGCAGGCAGTTCCATGAGCCTGACCGCGCGCGCGAACGAGCGCACGCAGGCGGCGTTGCGGGCACGCAGCCTGCTCGACGGCGCCTTCGTCATGGAGCCCCTGCGCGAGGGCAGCAGCGAAGGGCGGATCGACGATGTCTACCGCTGGCGCATGAACGTCAGTCGTTACCAGTCACCCGGCGATCGTCCCGCCGCGGACGGTGTCAGCCCGGCGGCCTTGCTGTATCGACTCGACCTGGACGTGATGTGGGGGCCGGAGGGCAGCGAGCGACACGCGCGCTTCGCCACGCTGCGCATGGGCAACCCCAACCAGGACGCTTCGCCATGAGGCGACAGCAGGGTTTCAGCCTGATGGAGGTGCTGGCCGCGCTCGCGCTGCTGACCATCGTGCTGTTGGGCGTGTATTCCGGGATCAGCACCGCGTCGCGCATCGTGCGCAGCGGTGGCCAGGCCATCCAGCGGATGGACGAGATCCGCTCGGCCCAGGGCTACCTGCGCAGCGAGATCGCCCAGGCGCTGATCGTGCCGTTCGGCGAAACCGACGACGGCGATCCCATCGTGTTCTCCGGTGATGCCAGCACGCTCCGCTTCGTGGCGCCGATGCCCGGCTACCTGTCGCGCCTGGGGCCGCAACTGCAAACGGTGTCGCTGGTGCGCGACGGCAACCAGGGCTACCGGCTGGAAGTGGCCCTGGCCATGCTGCCGCCCAACGGGGGCGATCCCAAGCCGCTGGGCGAGCCCGAGGTATTGCTGCGCGGCATCCGGCGCGGCGCCTTCGCCTATCGCGGCATGGACGACAAGAACCAGCCGGGCGACTGGCAGGACACCTGGGACGACGGCCGGCGCACGCCCATGTTGGTCAGGCTGTCGCTCGATGTGGGCAGCAACGTGGTTTTTCCGACCCTGGTCGCGCCCATCCGGCTCGATCCCACGGCGTCGCGCAATGGGTTCTCACTGACGCGCGGCGGGCGCGGGCCGGTGCTCCGGTGATGCGGCGCAGGCAACGCGGCGTCGCCCTGCTGATCGTGCTATGGGGCTGCACGCTGCTGGCCATCATGCTGGGTGGCTTCGCGGCACTGGCCCGCACCGAGGGACTTCAGGCCCGCTATCAGTTCGCCCAGACACGTGCGCACTACGCGGCCGAGGCGGGCCTGGTACGTGCCATCCAGGCGCTTCAATCGCCCGACATCGATTCGCGCTGGGTAGCGGACGGCCGGCCGTACCTGTTCACGTTCGACGATGCCAAGGTCACCCTCACCATCATCGACGAGGACGGCAAGGTCGATCTCAACGCCGCCTCCGACGACGTGCTGACCGGTCTGTTCAAGGCGGCGGGCGCGCCCGACGACAAGGCGAGCCGGCTCTCCGCGGCCATCCAGGACTGGCGGCGGGCAGGCGACGAAGCCTTGCCCAACGGCGCCAAGCTGCCGCAGTACCAGGCGGCGGGTCTCGATTACGGCCCACGCAACGGACCCTTCGCCACGGTGGAAGAGGGGCGCATGGTGCTCGGCATGGATGCGGCCCTGTGGACCCAGGTGGCTCCCGTGCTGACGATCTGGTCGGGCCGCGAACGGCCGAACACCGAGCACGCGCCGCCGCTGGCCCTTGCCGCGATTCCAGGCATGGGCACCGCCGGTGCCGCCGCGGTCCTTGCCGCGCGCGGGCAAGCCACGGGTGCCGTGGCGGCAGGAGGCAACGGTGTCACGCACACGATACGTGCGCAGGCGATCCTTGACGACGGGACTCGGAGTTCCCTTACAGCGACGATCCGACTGCGTGGGATAAGATCCGGAAACCAGCCCTACGCGGTATTGCGTTGGCGCGAAGGAGACGAGGAATGAGCGCTTTGCAGGACGCCTCCCAGTTGCAGCTCGAGCGCTTCCGCCGCGCCTGGCGGGGCAGTGCGTTGCCCGGGCTGTTGCGCTGGTGGGGCGGCGAACTGGCCGCCCTCATGCCCGTCCGCTGGCGCGAAGCCTTCGCCGGTGGCGAGCGTTGGTACGCGGTGGAGCGTCACGACACCGGCTGGCAGATGCGCCGCGCGGGCGAGTCCCTGCCCGTGGCCGAGGCCGCCGATGCCGACACACCGGAGCACCGCGCCGCCGTGCTGGCCGGGGCGCTCGCCGAGGCCGATCCCGCCGACCGGCGCGTGGCCCTGGTGCTGCCCGCGGCCCAGGTGATGCGCCGTCGGCTGGTACTGCCGCTCGCGGCGCGCGACAACCTGCGTCAGGTGGTCGGGTTCGACCTGGACCGGCAAACCCCGTTTCGCGCAGAGGATATCCACTACGGCGTACGCGAGATCGGCGCTGCCGGCACCGAGGGCCGTTTCATCGCCGAACTGGCGGCCACGCCGCGCATCGCGCTCGATCCGCTGCTCGACGAACTCGCCGGTCTGGGTGTCATGCCGGACCGTGTCGATGTCGCCGAGGGCCACGACCTCGCCGGGGTGGATCTGCTGCCGCCCGCACGGGCGCCGCGCCGTGTCGACCGACGCCGACGCCTCAACCTCATGCTGCTCGCGGCCATCGTGCTGCTGGCGATCGCCACCATGGCGATGTGGCTGCACAACCGCACCCTCGCGCTGGAGACGATGCGCGCCGAAGTCGAAGCCATGCAGGGCGATGCCCAGCGGGTGAAGGCCCTTCGCCAGAAGCTCACCGACAGCGCCGGTGCGTCCGGTTTCCTCGCCCGTCGAAAAACCGAAACGCCGGCCGTCCTGCCCGTTCTCGACGAACTCACCCGCCGGCTCCCCGACGACACCTGGCTGGAGCGCTTCACCCTCAACACCACGGGCCAGCTCGGTTTCCAGGGACAAAGCCCCCAGGCGGCGCGCCTTATCGATGCGTTGAAGGGTGCGCGCACCATTGGCGACCCCAGCTTCCAGGGCACGATCCAGTCCGACCCCACCTCGGGCAAGGAGCGCTTCTACATGCAGGCCAAGGCGATCATCCCCAAGGCGGCGGCCCCCGCCGCATCCGCGGGTCCCGCCCGCGCCGGCACCACGGGTACATCCACGCAGGGTGGCGCGCGCGGCGCCGCCGCCGCGTCCACCGCCAGGGAGGCCCCCAATGCGCCTTAAGCCCGCCGAATCGCGCATCGCCGCCATCCTGCTCGCGCTGGTCGTGCTCGTCCTTGCCTACTTCATCTTCATCCACTGGTGGTTCGTGGCCCCGCAAGCGGCCATCGCCGACGAAATGGACGATCTGCGCGACACGCAGCGGCGCTACGCCGCCGCTATCGCCGAACGCCCGCAGCTGGAAAAACGGCTGGCTTCGCTCGAACAGGGGCAGACCCGCAGCGATGCCTTCCTGCCGGGCGACGATACCAACGCCGCGGCGGCGGGCCTCATGCAACGCATCGTCGATGTCGCCGCCGCGCACAAGGAAGACGGCGCCTGCGACGTGGTGCAGAAGATGCCGGTGCCCAGCCAGGAAAAAACCGGCGACCCCTACCGCAAGGTCACGGTGAACATCAGCCTGCGTTGCCAGATGCAACCGATGACGGCCGTCATCCACGACATCGAGAACGCCACGCCATACCTGTTCATTGAAGATTTCAGCATCTATCGCAACCCGGTCGCGGCGCGTGCCGGCGGCGCCGCGCCGATGGAAGTCCAGTTCACCGTCTCCGGTTACATCCATGCCGCCAGCGCGGCGAAGGCGGCCACATGAACGCGGCCGGACAGCGGCGGCTGACGCCCTTGCTGGCGGGCGTAGCCCTGGTGCTTGCCGCCACCTTGTGTGTCTTCGCACTGGGCGTGGGGCGGGGCGTCCGCTGGGACCCACCGGGCGATCCGCAGGCACTGCCTGCCGCCCGTCCGGTCGCCATGCCGACGCCGGTGCCGCTCGCGCGCTTTGTCGAGGTCTGGCAACGGCCCTTGTTCATGGCCGACCGCAAGCCGGTCGCGGCGGCGGGCGACGATGACAGCGCCAGCAACATCGGCGATCTCGAACTCACGGGCATCATCATGACGCCTGGCCTGCGCATGGCCTTGCTGCGTGACAAGGGCAAGGACGTCACCGTGCGCGTGAAGGAGGGCTCGCCCCTCGCCGAGGGCCACTGGACGCTCGCCTCGCTCACGCCGCGCAGTGCCGTGTTCGACAATGGCGGCGAACGCCGCGAGCTGACGTTGAAGGTCAGCGCGCCGGAAGCCCTGGCCAAGGACGGGAAGCGTCCCGGCGTGCCGCCAGGTCAACCCGCGCAGCCTGGTCAGCCCACGCCCTCGCCGTCGCTGCCCCCGGGCGCCATGCGTATCGAACAACCGCAGGCATCGGGCATGACGGGCCCGGCACTGCCGCGTCCGGCCGATGCCGGTGCACGACAGGCTCCGCCGCGTCAGGACGACGAAGCCCTGCAGCGTGCCCGTATCGACGCACTCAAGCAGGCGGTGCAGAAGCGCCGAATGGAACAGCAGCAACAACACCCGCAGGCGCAGGACTCGCAATAGCGGGCGCGTCCCGCGCCCCCAAGGAAGGAGGAGCAACACATGAAACCATGCACACTCGGCATGGCCGCCCTGTCGGCCCTGCTGATGGTCGGCTGCGCCTCGCATTCGTCCCGGCTCGCCTCGCACGCGCTGGAATACGAAGCGCTGGCCGGCACCGAACGGCCCGTACCCGCGCCCTTGCCGCTGAACGAGCCGCCCGAGGCCGATGTCACCGATGCCGCCGCGCCGTCGATCCAGCCCGGCAACGGACACTTCATCAGGCCGCAGGCGCGGACGGTGCCATCCCCCATGGCCAGCGGAACCGACGCGGTGACCTTCAACTTCGAAGACCAGCCCGTGGAGGCCGTGGTCAAGGCCATCCTGGGCGACCTGCTGAAGGCCAACTACGCGGTATTGCCTGGCGTGCGCGGCACCGTGTCGTTCTCCACGGCGCAGCCCGTGACGCGCGAGCAGGCCCTGCCCATCCTGGAGACCTTGCTGTCCTGGACGGGCAATGCGCTGGTCCACGAGCAGGGCCGCTACAACGTGCTGCCTTCGACGCAGGCCGTCGCCGGCCACCTCGTGCCCCGCCTGAAGGCCGGCGCACCGGCCGCGGGCATGTCCGCACGCCTCTTCACCCTTCGCCACGTGGCGGCGCCGGAAATGGCCAGGCTGCTGGCACCGTTCGTGCTCCCCGAGGCCGTGCTGCTCGCGGATCCCGCGAGGCCGGTGCTCGTGCTTGCCGGCACGCCCGATGAACTCGCGAATTACCAGGCCACCATCGACACGTTCGATGTCGATTGGGTGGCCGGCATGTCGGTCGGGGTGTTCAGCCTGAAGCATGCCACCGTCGGTGAGTTACTGCCTGCCCTGGAGTCGGTATTCGGGAAGGACAGCGGTGGCCCGGTCGCCGGCCTCGTCCGCTTCCTGCCCGTCGAGCGTACCGGCAGCATCGTGGTCATCGGTACACAGGAATCGCATGTCAGTCAGGTGGGCGAATGGATCGCGCGCATCGACGGCGGGGGTGGCAACGAACCCCGCCTCTTCGTCTACGACCTGCGTAACCTGCCGGCCACCGATGTGGCGCGCTACATCGGCAGCGTGTTCGATGCATCGGTCGGTGGCGACCAGGGCGGTCGGGTGGTGCCGGGGCTGGAGGCGGACACCTTGGGCGGCACTGTGGGAACCACGGACGCCGGTGGCATCGGCGCCGGCTTTGGCGACCGTGACACGGCCGAGGATCCCACCTTCTTCCAGTCCGCCACGCCCTCGTTATCCGGATCGGGCCGCGGCACGGGTGCCGGCACCATACGGGTCACCGCCATCGACGCGAACAACCAGCTGATGATTCGCGCGCGCCCCTCGGAGTGGTCGGAGGTGCGCAAGGCGATCGAGCGCCTGGACGCGGTGCCCCTGCAGGTGCAGATCGAAACACGCATCCTCGAAGTGCAGCTGCGCGACGCCTTTCGCTTTGGCGTGCAGTGGTACCTCGAAGGCCTCGCGGGTGGCAACGGCGGAGTGGCACAACCCGGCAACAAGCAGCAGTGGGCACTGGGCGGCGGCATCGGGGCCGTGCCCACCGGTCGGCCGGACACCTTGTTCTACTCGTTCGTCAACAGCGAGTTGCAGGTGGCGTTGCGCGCGATGGAACACAACGGACATACCAAGATCCTCTCGGCACCCTCGCTGGTGGTGGTGAACAACCACAAGGCGCGCATCCAGGTCGGTGACCAGATTCCGGTGACGCAGACCTACGTGAACACGAACGTCGGCAGCGGCAATCCGGTGGGGCAGGTGGAATACAAGGATACCGGCGTCATCCTCGACGTGCGCCCGCGCGTGAATCCGGGTGGCCTGGTTTACCTCGACGTGGTCCAGGAAGTCAGCCGGGCCGGTAGCGACACCAACGCCACCAACCTGCCGATCATGAAGCGCAAGCTGACCACCCAGGTGGCGGTGCAGAGCGGCCAGACGGTGCTGCTCGGCGGGCTCATCCGCGAACTGGACACGGAAAACCGCAGTGGGGTGCCAGGCCTGTCGCGCGTACCGTTGCTGGGCGCGTTGTTCCGCAACCAGGACAACGGCGGTATGCGTACGGAACTCGTCGTACTGATTACGCCGCGGGTGATCGCCAACGGCGTGGAGGCCAAACGGGTGCTGGACGACTACCGCCGATCGTTCCGCTCACTGCGGCCGCTGGAGCGTGTCGCCCGCGATACGCTCACGGACGAACCTCCGGAAGAGGGCTGATAAAGCGCGCAACGCGGCGCCGCCTTGCGTACCATGTCGAGCGCATGACTCCATCGTTTCCGATCACGCCGCTGCTGCCCCGGATCGTCGCTTCGCTGATGACGCACACGCGTCTCGTGCTCGAGGCGCCGCCGGGCGCCGGCAAGACCACCCAGGTGCCGCTGGCGCTGCTGGATGCGCCGTGGTTGGGCGACCAACGCATCCTGATGCTGGAGCCACGCCGCATCGCCGCGCGCGCCGCGGCATCGTTCATGGCCGCGCAACTCGGCGAGGACGTCGGCGGCACGGTCGGCTACCGCATCCGGTTCGAATCGCGTGTCGGGCCGCGTACGCGCATCGAAGTGGTCACCGAAGGCATCCTGGGCCGGATGATCCAGGACGATCCGGGGCTGGACGGCGTCGGCGCGATCCTGTTCGACGAGTTCCACGAGCGCCACCTTGCGGGTGACCTCGGCGCAGCGCTGGCGCTGGATGTCCAGGCCAGCCTGCGACCGGACCTGCGCCTGCTGGTGATGTCCGCCACCCTGGACGGCGAGCGCATGGCGCAATGGCTGGATGCGCCTCGGGTGAGCAGCCCGGGGCGCAGTTTCCCGGTAAGGGTCGAGTATGCCCCGGCCCGCATGCAGGAGGGTCTCGAACAGCACCTTGCGCGCGTGGTGGCGCAGGCACTCGCGGAAAACGAAGGCGATGTGCTTGCGTTCCTGCCCGGCCGTCGCGAGATCGAGCGCGCGCGTGGCCTGGTCGAGCGCCGCGATGAGACCCTCGAGGTGGTCGCCCTGCATGGCGAGCTTTCACTGGCCGAGCAGCAACTGGCCCTGACGCCTGCAGATGCCGGCACACGGCGGGTCATCCTTGCCACCAACGTGGCCGAGTCCAGCGTCACGCTGCCGGGTATTCGCGCGGTGGTGGACGCAGGCCTGGCACGCGAGCCGCGTTTCGACCCCACGTCGGGCTTCGCGCGTCTGGAGACCGTGCACATCTCGCAGGCATCCGCCGATCAGCGTGCGGGTCGTGCCGGGCGTGTGGCCCCTGGGACGGCCTACCGGCTCTGGCCGCAGAGCCGCCGCCTAGAAGCATCGCGCACGGCGGAGATCCAACACACCGAACTGTCCGGGCTGGCGCTCGAACTGGCTGGCTGGGGCAGCGACGACCTGCCCTGGCTGGACGCGCCGCCGGCTGGCGCGATGGGCCAGGCACGCGACCTGTTACAGCGGCTAGGCGCCCTGGACACCACCTCGGCACTCAGCCGACTTGGCCGCGAGATGCTGGCGCTGGGGGCCACCCCCCGGCTGGGCGCGGCCGCCTGTCGCGCGCCGGCCGGGCACAGGGCGCTGGTGGCCGACCTGCTGGCGCTGGTGGATGCGCGTTCGCCCCTGCGCGGCGAGCAGGGCCGCAGCGACGATTTTCGTCAGCGGGTGGCGGCGTTGCACCTTTGGCGCGACGCGGGTGCGCGTGGTGCGCGTGCCGCCTCCGCGGACATCGGTGCGCTGGCGGCGATCGAAAAAGCCGCCGCGGGATGGCGGCGGCGTCTCGACGTCCGCACGGCCGCCAGCGGCATGCCGGACAGCCATGCCGTGGGCGACTTGCTCGTGCATGCGTTTCCCGACCGGGTGGCGCGGCGTGACGACGGCCATGCGTCGCGCTACCTCCTGGCAAACGGGCGCGGCGCGCGGCTGCACGAGAACAGCGCGCTGCACGGCGAGCCGTGGATCGTCGTCCTGGACCTGCGCCTGGAAGCGCGCGACAGCCTGATCTACGCTGCGGCGCCTTTCGATGCCGCCTTACTCGAGCGCGACCATGCCGATCGCTTCGTCACGGAGCGCGTGCTGCTTTGGGACGACGAGCGACAGATCGCCGAGGCCTTCGAAGAGCGTCGTTTCGACGCCCTGCCGATCTCACGCAAGCCGTTGCCCCTGCGTGGCGACGACGCTGTTCCCGCGTTGTTGGCCGCCATCCGGTCGCGGGGCATCGCGGCCTTGCCCTGGAGCGATACGGCGAGGCGCCTGCGCGCGCGGATCGGTGCCCTGCGCGTGTGGCATCCGGCCGTCGGCTTGCCCGATGTCGCCGATGCGGCCCTGCTGGACACACTGGATACGTGGCTGGCACCTTTCCTGACAGGCAAGCGACGGCTCGACGCGCTGCAGGTCTCGGATCTTTCCGAGGCACTCGCTGGCATGCTCGATTACGAGCAGCGCCGTGCGCTGGACGCGCATGCGCCCGAGGACCTGAAAGTGCCCAGCGGCATGACCCGCCGCCTCGAGTACGGCGCGCGCGACGACGACCCGGGCGCACCGCCGGTGCTGGCGGTAAAGCTCCAGGAACTCTTCGGCCTGGCGGACACGCCCCGCGTGGGCGACGGACGCATCGCCGTCATGCTCCACCTTCTCTCACCGGCCGGGCGACCCATCCAGGTCACCCAGGACCTGGCGGGCTTCTGGGATCGCACCTATCCGGAAGTGAAGAAAGAACTGAAGGGTCGCTATCCCCGTCATCCGTGGCCGGACGATCCCTGGACGGCCACGGCGACGCACCGCGCGAAGCCACGCGGAACCTGACACAGGCCAGATTGGGCTATTCGCCTACGCACTGCTGCGGGTATACCCGCTGACGGCCTGCCGTGCCGGTCGCTTCAATAGCGCTCCCCCCTGCGGAGATCGCCCCATGCCTGTCGTTCCGAACCCCGGTGCCCGGTGGCGGGTCTGCGTTGTGCTTGCCTGCCTCGCCGCATCGCCAGGCAGCGCGGCCACGCCGACGGGCGCGCGCTTCCACCGGCCACCGCCACCGGGCAACGAGTATGCCGCCTGGACCATGCGAAGCCTGGCCCTGATGAATGCCTACGACCTGGGCGATGTCTCACCCTTCCACCCCGATGCCGAGTGGACGCGGGAGTACCTGGCCGATCCCTCGTCGATCTACAGCGACCTCCACCCACGGCTGTTCTCGGGCAACCGGGCTGAGTCGGCGGACGCCACCGCGTTCCCGGACAGCAAACGGACCGCGCGTGCCATCGCCTGGGACCTGGGTCTGGACAAGGCGCTGCCCGGCTACCAGACGCTGCCGGATTATCCAGGCCCTACGCCGGGCAACCTGACGCTGGCGGTGGCCGCGAACCTCGACAAGTCAGGCGTCGCCCCGATCTATTACGAGAAAGCCTACGCCCTTGGCGGGAATGACCTCTTTACGCTCAACGCGGAGTTCGCCGTCGCGCTGCAGACCCTGCATGACTGGGTGGAGGCCACGCCATGGGCCGATCGCGAGGCCTTCGGGGTCGATGAGGACGCCCTGCGCCGGGTGATGTCCGCGCGTTCCCTGGACGACGTGAGCGATCACGACCTGGTGTACCTGGCCGATATCCTGCGCGCGGAACTGTCCGCGCGTTCCACCGGCGACGCGGCTGCCGGCGCCCGGCGCGCCTTGCCGGCACCGCTGCGCATCGCGCGTGTCGCCGCAGCCTATCGGGCGAGCAATGCCGGCTATGCCGCCTGCCACAGTGATGGCTCGCGGAAGGATACGGCGGGCTCTCTGCCGGAAGACCTCGCGCGCCCGATCTGCTTCTCCGATGCCACCGATCGTGCCGTCTACCGTTGGTACCGGTCCATGCGGCGACATCAGCTGGCCCAGCCACCGGAACCCTTCCATGGCGACTTCGGCCAGGTGGCCCGGCTGATCGATCACTTCGCCGACGTGCGACCCGCCTGGGCCGGGGCCTATACCAACGAGGCCCTGGACTGGTCGAACCATGCCGAAGTCGTCGAAGCGCAGCTGGCCCTCGACAGCCCCGTGCCCCGCGACGCCGACACGGGTTTCTACCGGCTCGTCGAGCGCACCAACCTCCTTATCTGCCGGACCACCACACGATGACCGCCTGCCGCTTCTTCCGCTGTGTCGCCATAGGCACAGCCCTGTGGCTCCCTATCGGTGCCGTCGCGGCGGCGCCCGTCGTCAAACGCGTCATCCACGACGATCCGAGAAACAGTGTAGGCGCGCGCCTTCTCGCGTCGTTCGCCGCACACGTCGTGCCGGCGCAGGCGTGGTATGTCGATGCCCTCGACGGCCGGCGACCGGATGCCGCACAGTTTGCGCGGTTCTCGCGCCAGTGGCAGACCGCGACCTTCGTCAGCTTCACCTACGAGTTTGAGGTCAACGGCGAGCGGCACCAACGCGTCTACCACGCCCGCTCCGGGCGCAACGAACTCGACACGGGGCTCGACGGCGAACGGCCACGCCGCGCCTACGCAAGCTATTTCACGCGGGGGACGCCCGTCGTCGCATGGGCCGACGCGCCTCCGCGGGGCAGCCAGGTCACCGCGTCCCCCGTGCAGGGTGATCGCTACGACGATGCGCGCAAACGCGATGCCGAGCTCAAGGTGGCCCGGTGGATCGAGCGTGACATCCGCGAGGGCAGGGTGGCGGCCGGCGGCCGCCTCAACGGCTACACCAGCCAGGCCCCGTGCCCCTCCTGCGAGGCCGCCCTGCAGGCGCTATCCGACCAGCATGGCATCCGTGTCCACGTGGCCTACCTGGGCCATGGTAGCCCCGCCTATACACGCTTCGATCGACAGCGGCACCAGCACATGACATCGATCGAAGTGGCGGTACACGGTGGGCAGCTGAACCTGCTCGGCCAGGCGGCGGGAACGCCGGCGCAGGAGGCGAGCGTCGCCTGCCTGGATACGCCGGGGGATGGCGAGATCAACGACCTTTGACAGGGTCGCCCGCCAGTCAGCCCAGGGGGCGGACGCGGAACGTGCGCCCCTTGATCTTGCCGGCACGCAGGCGTTCGAGGGCGCGATTGGCGAGATCGCGGCGGATCGCCACATAAGCCCGCGTGGCGAAGACATCGATCTTGCCGATGTCCTTCGCATCGAGCCCGGCATCGCCCGTCAGTGCGCCCAGGATGTCGCCGGGACGCATCTTGTCCCTGCGGCCACCGTCGATGACCAGCGTTTTCATGGGGGCCAGGTTGAGGACCTTCTTGCCTTCCGCCTGCGCCCGCGCGGGATGACGTGGCAACGTTTTACCCAGTCGCTCCTCGATGGCCTTGATCTTGGGCAACTCGCGCGAGCCGGCCAGCGAGATGGCCATGCCGTTGGCACCCGCGCGGCCGGTGCGACCGATGCGGTGCGTATGGGTATCCACATCGTGCGCGACGTCGTAGCTGACCACCAGCGGCAGGGCCGCGATGTCGAGGCCGCGCGCGGCAACGTCCGTGGCCACCAGGATGGAGCAGCTGTGATTGGCGAAGCGCACCAGCACTTCATCGCGATCGCGCTGTTCCAGATCGCCGTGCAGGGCGAGCGCGGTAAAGCCGCGACGATCGAGCTCGGCGGCCAGGCCCTCGGTATCCTTGCGCATGTTGCAGAACACCAGCGCGGCTTCGGGTTTCTCGTGCGTCAGGATGCGCGCCAGCACGTCCGCTTTGTGGGCGGGCTCGACCTCGACGACGCGTTGCTCGATGGTCGGCACGGCCTGCGGCTCGTCCGCCGTGACCGTGACCGGATCGCGCTGCACGCGTCCACTCATCGTGCGGATGTCGTCGGGGTAGGTGGCGGAGAACAGCAGTGTCTGGTGGTGCTTCGAAATACGCTTGACGATATCGTCGATGGCTTCCTCGAAGCCCATGTCGAGCATGCGGTCGGCCTCGTCGAGCACCAGCATCCGGATGCCGCCGCCGTGCAGGCTGCCGCGCTTGAGGTGCTCCTGCACACGACCGGGAGTGCCCACCACGATGTGCGGATCGTGCTCGAGCGACGCCAGCTGCGGGCCGAGCGGCATGCCACCGCACAGCGTCAGCAGCTTCACGTTGGGGATGTTGACCGCCAGCCGGCGCAGTGCCTTGCTGACCTGGTCGGCCAGCTCGCGCGTAGGACAAAGCACGAGGGCCTGCAGGCGGATCTCGTCGGGGTTCAGGTGTTCCAGCAGGCCCAGCCCGAAGGCCGCCGTCTTGCCGCTACCCGTGCGTGCCTGGGCGATGACGTCGCGACCGTCGAGGATCGGCGGGAGGCTGTCACGCTGGATGGGTGTCATCGATGCGTAGCCCAGTCCCTCCACGGCGGCGAGGAGGGTGGGTTTGAGGGGCAGGGAAGCGAAGGTATCCATGCGCCCATGATCGCACATCGTCCCTCCAGGGCCGTTGCGCCCGAGCCGCAACCGGTCAGCAGTCGGGCGGCGAGGATATAGCGGAGTGTGCCGGGTCATCCGTGCCCGAGCCTTCCGACACCCGCGGAAGACGGGGCGATCCCAGCCGGAACGAGCGCTGCCGCCACGGCATGCCCTTGAAGGCCCGACCCAGTGAGCCGGCGCTCAGTTCGCGCCGCACCTGCGCCGCCCGCGCCCCGCCAAGGATGTCGCGCGCCAGCAAGGGCTCGCCGCCGTGCGCGTCGACCAGCAGTTGCCCGCGCATCCGTGCGCGCCCGGATGCGATCAGCGCTTGCTGCTCGCTCCGCGCGATCGAACCGTACATCTGCGTGACCTGCACGTCGGCATCGTACGCGCGGGCGAAATCGCGCATGGCGTCGCGGCAGGAGCTGCACGTGGCGCCCCCGATGGCACCGCGCACGCGGCCGCCACGCGGCACCACCCGGGCCTGGATGTCGTGCTCGATCGCGCGCAGGGCCTTGAACTCGGCATCCAGGTCGCCCTGCATGGAGGGCACGGGATAGCCGTCGATCACGGAACCCGTGGCTGGCAAGACGCGGGCGCGTACATTCAGTGAGTCGAACTCCGCGAAGAGGATGTCGTCGCTGATGTCCGCGGCGACCATGTCGCGGTGTTCGCTCACCGTGCCGACCCCGGAGGCGGTCTCGGCATCGCTGTCGATCGAGCCGTCCGGCGAGGCCGGCGATCGAGGCGGCGTGGGCGAGCCGCGTGGTGTGGGACCGGAAAAGACGTCCTCGGCGACGATGCTCAGCGGTTTGCCGTCCATGGCGTGATACACCCTGACGTACTCCGTGCCATGCACGGTGTAGTGGTACTCAAAACGGGCGACACGCGCCTGGGTCATGGCTTCCTCGAGGTGTTCCCAGCGGATCGCGCGGTACGAATCCGCGTAGTCTTCGGTGAGCAGCCGGCGCATCGCATTGACGAAATACTGGCTGGTGCGCTCGAGCTGTGCCGTGACGTTGCCCTGGTCGATGCCCATCGCGTCCACGGTGACCATGGGCGTGGCGTGCCCCGCGCCACCGTGCAGTGCGATGCCACCGCCGACCAGCGACAGGACGAGGAAACGATACATCGGACGATCTCCTAGAGCGGGCAGGAAAGCAGGTTGGCCGGTTCGGACGCGGCGTTCGCCTCGGTCGGGCCGATCGCCTCGGCCGTGGCAAGGTCGTCGGCCACCGAGGCTTCAATGAATTCCACCGCGCCCGCCAGGTCGACCAGGGCGAGAACGAGACCGGCAGCGACAGCCAGACGGTGCAATCCGGTATCGCGGTGTGGCGGCGGTGCGGCCCTGGCCTGGCGTTGGTATTCCGCGATGTACCAGGCATGCACGGCACGATCCGTCGCCGCGACGAAGCACAGCGGACGCTCGTCGTCATCGTCACCCGTTCCGGCGACGGGGACATGGGGCGCGGCATCGCGCGTGCACGGCGGCGCCCCCACGTAACCCTTCGCATCGCGATACGCCGCGGCGACCCGGGCAACCCGGTAGGCGGCAGGCAGGCTGCGCCGTCCCTGACCGACCGCCTCGCTGACCCGGCGATGGATCAGCCGGTACTGCACGAGGGTGGACAGGTAGTCGAGGTCGTAGGCGGTCAGCTGGTTGCCATGCTGCGCCCGCATCACGCGGGTGAAGACGGCTGGATCGATCCCGCCGGGTGTCCATTGTTCGTGCGGCGTGGTGGTCATCTGCGCGCGCAGGATCTGTAGCCCCACCGCATAGATGGCGGCTTTGGTCGAATGGCGATAGCCCGTGAGGTCCAGCATGTGCCAGAAGATGTCCGCGTCCACCCCCGCCTTGGTCGCGCTGGCGGCGATGAAATCGTCGCGAAAGCCCGGCGCCGGCGTGACATCCAGGCGCGGACGGGCGCGCGTCACGCCCAGGTCCCGGCGCAGGGCAGCCAGTGCCGCACCGCCGTCCAGCCCCGTGCTTGCCAGGGTGGCCGGCCAGTCGATCTCGTTGGTGAACGCCGGTTGGTCGACGGTCGCGCTATAGGCCGACGACGGCTGGACCAGCAACTGCGCGACGATATCCTGCCGCGACAGCGACGCCTGGCCACCGCCCAGCCGTTCGATCCGGTGGTGCTGCCACTGCGCCAGGACATCCGTCCCGGCGACCTGGCTTGCGGCGACCGCGCCCGGCAGGATGGCCAGTACAGCGATGAAACAATGCATCCGCATGGGGCTCTCCTTCATTCGCAGGGGTCGGACAACTCGGGCAGGGCAGTCGACGCCTCGGCACGTTCGATCGTGCGGACATCCGTCCAGCTCGTGGCGGGTTTTCGATACACGTCCTTGGCCAGGGTGCTGTTGGCATAGGCGCTGCGTAGGGACTTGAGATCACGCGATGATTGCTGGCTGCGTTCGAGTAGCGTGCTTTTGTCAGTAAGCGGCTCGCGGGCTCGGCCGCTGGCTGGGTCGGGCTCGATCAGTTGGTAGACCGTGCCGTCGATATCGTGGCGCATGGCCAGTTCGTCGAGTGCGTTCCTGCAGGATTCGCAGACCGTCTTGCTCACGTAGCCGGTGACCTTGCCGTTGCGGGGAACCACGCCCTGCTGAATGTCCGCGTCGAGACGACGGGCGATCTTCACTTCGGCGTCGGTGGCATGCGATTTGCCGTCGCCGATGTCCACCGATTCGATAGGGCTCGCGTCGTCGGGCAGGGCGGCGACACGCACGTTGGTCGGGGTGTCGGGGGGATAGAAGATGGCCTCGCCGGCATCGCGCGTCACGTCGTCGGTGACGCCGCTATCGACCGATGGCGTGTCGGTGTCGCCGGATTCGGTCGCCGACGAGGCGCCCCGGCCGTGCTTGGCAGAGATAATATCGGCGATCAGCGCCATGGAGCGCCCGCTTCGCGCGTGGTACGTCCGCACATGGGTCATGCCGTTCGTCTCGTAGCTGTAGTCGATACGGGCGAGCGTGGCGCCGTGCATCCGTCCGCTGATGGCCTTGAAGAACGTCCGCGTGCCTTGATTGGCCATGGTCGGGCGCTCAAGGATCAACATGGCCTGCATGGCGTCGACGTGCAGGCGCCCCTCCGCATCGAGAAGGTCGACGACGAAGGAGCCTTCGCCCTTCTCGATATCGATGACGCCGGCGCATGCCAGCCAGGGCATCGCGGCGAGCAAAAGGGCAGACAGGAGGGCGCCGGGGCGCCGCAGCGTGGGGGTCATCGGGATATCCTGCACATGAGTCGGTCGGCACGCTCGCTGGCGAGCGCGGCGGTGTCGTCGTCGATGCTGCCTTCGACAGCGAGGCGATCGGCGACGAGCGCGTCGGCGATCTCGACGAACGAGACGAAGTCCATGAGGATCAGGACCGTGCCCAGAAGGTGGGCGAGGTGGGCGAACCCGTGATGGGTGTTCTCGTGGATACGCAGTCTCAACGCGTCGATGCGCAACTGACGGCGGAACCAGGCGTGCACGCCGCGGTCGGTGGCGGCGATGAAGCACAAGGGACGGTCGGCCTCTAAAGCGTCCGCTCCGAGCGGTTGCCCAGGTGCGGGGGCATCGTTTGCGCAGAAGGCGCGGCTGCTGTAATACCCCTTGCTGTCGGCATAGGCGGCGGTGACGCGCGCGAGGCGGTAGGCCGCGGGCAGTCGTTGCCCCGGTGTTCCCGTGACTGCTGCATCGCGACGCTGGATGGCACCGCGCAAAAGGTCCGACAGATAGCGTAGGTCGGCTTCCGGGATGCGATCCGGATGGGTCTGGCCCAGGTAGCGCGTCAGCACGTCCGGCCGGATGGCGGCACGACCGTAGTCGGCGGGAGCGTGTGTGGCCATCGCCTCGCGCAGCAGTTGCAGGGCCAGTGCATAGCCGGCGGCGGCCGTGATCGCCGTGCCGCTCATGTCCCTTGCCTGCCAGAAGATGTCGGGATCGATGCCCGCCTTGATCGCGTTGGCGGCGGCCTCGCGCCCGCGGTACGCGCGCACCGCTGCGTCACTCACCGTCACCTCGTGCCCGGGTCGGGCCTTGGTGAAGCCGCCCTGCCATTGCAGCGTGGCCAATGCCGCGTCGGCGCCGTCGATGCCGAGGGGCCGTAGCGTGTCGACGTAATCGTTCCACCAGACCGTATTGGTGAACTCGGGCTGCTCGACGAGCGCGCTGTAGGGAGAGCTCGGTGTATCGAGGAAACGGGCGACGAACTGAGCGGTGTCGGTATCGAGCGCCTGCGCGGGGCCTACCTGGCGTATCTGTTCACGCAGGAAGGCGCCGTAGGCGTCCACGCGTGGGAGAGGCGCGGCCATGGCCGACGCGCTGAGCAGGGCGGCGACGAGCGCTGCCCCGAGAGATGACTTCATGTCGGGGAATCCTTGATGGGGCGTAGCACCGTTTCCAGCGGCGTACGCATTGTCCTTCAAGGGTCGCCCGTTACATGTCGGCCGTCACCGTGCCGAAGTGTCAGCCTGCGCCTGATGTCGCGGCCGGCACGCGTTTCTCACCACTGCGTTCGCTGCGGCAGCAGGCCGGCCAGTTCCTGTTCGGTCAGGTTGCGCCACTGTCCGGACTTCAGGTGGCCGAGTTTGACGTTGACGATACGCACGCGACGCAACTGGGTGACGCGGTAGCCGAACTCGGCCGCCATGAGGCGGATCTGCCGGTTGAGGCCCTGGGTAAGCACGATGGCGAAACCGAATTTCGCAATCTTGCGCACCTTGCATGGCTGGGTCATCTGTCCGTGGATCCGCACGCCCCGCGCCATGCCGCGGAGGAACTCGTCGGTCACCGCCTTGTTCACCGCCACCAGGTATTCCTTCTCGTGGTGGTTTTCCGCACGCAGGATCTCGTTGACGATGTCGCCGTTGCTCGTCATCAGGATCAGGCCCTCGGAATCCTTGTCGAGGCGGCCGATGGGAAAGATGCGCTGCGGGTGGTCGACGAAATCCACGATGTTGCCGTCGACGGTCTGGTCGGTGGTGCAGGTGATGCCCACTGGCTTGTTCAGCGCGATGTAGACGCCGCGGCTTTTCGCGGGGCTGGCGATCAGCGTGCGTGCGACCACCACCTCGCCATCCACCTTGACCACGTCGCCGTCGAGCGCCTTGGCCCCCATGCCCACGACCGTATCGTTGATGGTGACGCGGCCGGCGACCAGCAGCTCGTCGGCCTCGCGACGCGAGCAGCGTCCGGACTCACTGATGTACTTGTTGACGCGCATGGATTACGAACGCATGCCCACGCCGCGGCCGAGCAGGCGCAGCGCGACGGCCGAGAGTCCGGCCACGAAAACGCCCATGACCACGAACGCCGTGCCTACCGGCACGTCGCTGACGCCCAGTACGCCGAACCGGAACGCGTTCACCATGTACAGGATCGGGTTGACCATCGAGAGGGAGCGCCAGGGCTCGGACAGCAGGTCGACCGAGTAGAACACGCCGCCCAGGTAAGTCAGCGGCGTGAGGATGAAGGTCGGTACCAGCGCGATGTCGTCGAACTTCTTGGCGAACACGGCGTTGACGAAACCGGCCAGCGAGAACACCGTGGCGCCCAGCACCACCGAGAGGAAGGTGATCAGCGGGTGCGACACGTGCAGGTCGGTGAAGAACAATGCGATGACCAGCACCAGCGCGCCCACCGTGACGCCGCGCACCACCGCGCCGATGACGTAGCCGAGCAGGATCACCCAGTTGGGCATCGGCGACACCAGCATTTCTTCCACGTAGCGGCCGAACTTGGCGCCGAAGAACGATGACGAGATGTTGCCGTAGCTGTTGGTGATGATGCTCATCATCACCAGGCCGGGCACGATGTACTGCATGTAGGTAAAGCCATGCATTTCACCGATGCGGCTGCCGATCAGCTTGCCGAAGATGACGAAGTACAGCGTCATCGTGATGGCCGGGGGGATCAGCGTCTGCGTCCAGATGCGCGCGATGCGCATGATCTCGCGACGCACCAGGGTGCCCAGCGCGACGAGGTTGTGGGCGGCGCTCATGCCGCGTTCTCCCGGCCGTGCTCCACCAGGCGGACGAAGAGTTCCTCCAACCGGTTGGACTTGTTGCGCAGCGACGTCACGGTGATGCCGTGGGCGGACAGCGTGGCGAACAGCGAATTGAGGTCGTGGGAGCGGGACATTTCGGCTTCGATGGTGTGGGCGTCCAGCGCGCGGAGCACCACGCCCTGCGGCGTGGGCAGGGAGGTGGGCATGCTGGCCACGTCGAGCATGAAGGTCTCCACGTCGAGGGTGGCCAGCAGGCTCTTCATCGAGGTGTTCTGCACGATGCGGCCCCGGTCGATGATCGCGATGTTGCGGCACAGCTGCTCCGCTTCCTCCAGGTAGTGCGTGGTGAGGATCACGGTGGTGCCGGCTTCGTTGATGGCCGAGACGAACTGCCACATGGACCGGCGGATCTCGATGTCCACACCGGCGGTGGGCTCGTCCAGGATCAGCAGCTTCGGCTCGTTCATCATCGCGCGGGCGATCATCAGCCGGCGCTTCATGCCGCCCGACAGGGTGCGTGCCTGCTCGTGCGCCTTGTCCCACAGGCGCAGTTCCTTCAGGTACTTCTCGGCACGGACCGCGGCTTCCGCGCGGCCAATGCCGTAGAAGCCGGCCTGGTTCACGCAGATGTCGAACGGTTTCTCGAACTGGTTGAAGTTGATTTCCTGGGGCACCAGGCCGATCAGGCGCATCGCATCGCTGCGGTGCCTGTGGATGGATACCCCGAAGACCTCGGCGTCGCCCGAGGTGGAGTTCACCAGCGAGGACAGGATGCCGATCAGCGTGGACTTGCCGGCGCCGTTCGGCCCCAGCAGGGCGAAGAAATCCCCCGGCTGCACCGTGAGCGAGATGCCCTTGAGGGCTTCCACACCGTTGGCGTAGGTCTTGCGGAGGTCGTGGACGTGTAGAGCGGGAGTGGTCATGGGCTGCGCCGGGATGACAAGCCGCTTATTATAGCGGGCTTTGCCGGGCCCCTTTGTCGCCTGGCGTCAACAGGGAGTTTCCATGGCCGACCCCTTCCAGCTTCGTCTGACCGACAGCTTCATGCTCGCCCCCGCGGTGCGGCACCTGTCCTTCGAGCGGACGGACGGCCAGCCGCTGGCTTTCGTCCCTGGCCAGTTCCTGCAGGTCCACTTCCATTACGACGACGGCAAGCCGACCAAGCGCAGCTATTCCGTCGCCACCGTGGGCGACGGCGATAGCCCCGCCGGGCGCATCGAGATCGCGGTGAGCTATGTCGAGGGAGGGGCCGCCACCAAGCTGCTGGGCGGGCTGGAACACGGCCAGACCGTGGACGCCAGCGGCCCGTATGGCCGGTTCTGCCTGATGGAGGGCGACACCAACGCGCGTTACATCCTCATCGCCACCGGCACCGGCGTTACCCCGTACCGCGCCATGCTGCCCCAGATCGAGGCCCTGATCGCCTCGCGCGGCTGCCGTTTCGTGCTGCTCTACGGCGCCCGCAACGAGGGCGAATTGCTCTACGGCGAGGAGTTCGAGGCCTTCGCGCGGGCGCACGAGGGGTTCACATTCCATCCGTGCCTGTCCCGTGGCGCCCGGCCCAACCCGCGCCCGAACGACCGCCTGGGTTATGTCCAGGACATGCTGGCCGAGCTGGAGCCCAGCGCCGGAGACGACATCGCCTACCTGTGCGGCAACCCCAACATGGTGGACGCCGCCTTCGCCACCCTGAAGGACCACGGCCTGGCGGTGCAGCACATCCGCCGCGAGAAATACATTTCGTCGCGCTAGACTCTTCGTCTATGCACGCCCATGTCGACCCACGTCACCTCTCTGCCGAGATGCGGCGCTATGCGGCGCTCGACCAGCGCCTCCTCGGCGCCGTCCGGGCGATCCGTATCCTTCCCACGGTGTCGTGGTCGGCGTCGATCGAAGAACGCCTGATCGCGGAGTTCGGCGCTGGTCGCCTCTCGATTCCCGACATTCGCTACCACCCGCCGCAGTTGAACGAGACGCGGGCGGAACTGGAAGCGATCGAGGCGGAAGCCGCCGAGGATCATCCGATCGCCGATTACCTGCGGCGCACGGCCGAATCCTGGCGGATCGCCGCGCAGATGCTCGAATCGGCCGGTACGGATGGCGTCACCCGCGCATCCGTGGCCTTGTACGGCCGCCCCGGCGACGCGATCCCCGGCAGCAACCGCAGCAACCTGGATGCGGCGCGCTATTTCGTGGACCTGGCCGACGAACTGGGTGCCGACCTGGAAACCGAGGATGCCTCCGGCAGCATCCCCGCCGACGAGCTTCGCTGCGACATGGCCGCGCAGCTGGATGCCTTCTTCTCGCCCGGGGTCATCTCCGTGGAGGTCGATCCTGAGTTGACGGCCAAGGCGGCGGCCGGTGCAACCCGTATCCGCCTGCGTGGCGGGGTCCGCTTCACCGAATACGACCGCCACCAGCTGCTGGCCCATGAAGCCTTCGTGCATTCGCTTACGGCGCTCAATGGCCGGGAGCAGCCCGTGCTGGCGTCGCTGGCACGTACCTCGCCCCGTGTGACGGCCACGCAGGAAGGCCTGGCGGTGTTCGCCGAGCTGATGTCGGGCGCTATCGACATCTCCCGGCTCAAGCGGATCAGCCTGCGCATCCTGGCGATCGACATGGCGCTGAACGGTGCCGACTTCGTCGAGGTGTTCCGTTATTTCCGGGCGTGCGGGCAGAACGTCGCCGACAGTTTCCACTCCGCGCAGCGCGTGTTCCGTGGCGTGCCGCTGGGCGGTGGTTCGGCCTTCGCCAAGGACAACGTGTACCTGACCGGGTTGCTGGCGGTGCATACGTTCTTCCGTTGGGCGCTGCGCCAGCGTCGCCTCGACCTGCTGCGCAACCTGTTCGCGGGCAAGCTGGCGCTGCATGACGTGATGAGCCTGGAGGCCCACTTCGCCTCCGGCGACATCGCCGCACCTCGCTACCTGCCACCCTGGATGCAGCACGTGCACGGGCTGGCCGGAAAGCTGGCTTTTTCTTTGTTCGTCAACCACATCCACATGGCGGGCGTCGAAGCCGAGGAAATCTCGCTCGGCCTCTGAATGCAGCCCGCGGTGCCCTGGTCGTGCAGCATGGGCCTGCCTGTTCAACGGATGCGGAAATCGCCCGGCGACACGGCGAAGAAGGGCCGCCAGTCGCAGCGCACGCGCAGCCTGGCCGCCTCCGTGGTCTCCCGGTGTGCGGGAAGGGTGACCTCCGCTTCGCCATCGTTGCGCTCGTCGACCGCCAGGGCGGGCGCCAGCCACGACAGCCCGCCATCCAGCGACAGGTCGATGGCCACGAAATGGCACGAGATGGGTGCGGTGTCGGTTCCCGCGACGTCCCACGCTACCCGCAAGCGGCCTCCCGCCGGGGCCGTGCTGCCTGCCGTCGGTGCCACGACCGCGAAGGCCCGCCCGGTGTCCACGACACGAAGGCGCGTGTCGGCCGATGCGACCGTGGCACTGTCGCCGCCGTTGTCGCGCACGGTGAGGCGGAAGGCGAGCTGGCGTGATGTGGTCGGCAGGGTTTCGCCGGGTTCGGCGACCGCGTGACCGAGCACGGCAGCCATGCGCGGGAAGACCCGCCAGCTGACGGCCACCGGGGGGAACGAGCGGAACAGCGGGCCATCGCCCATATCGTGCAAGGGGCCGCGTTGCCCGGTGCCGGGGTCCATCTGCTCCCAGGCGTAGGTGAGGCGGCGATCGGGTGTGCTGGCCTCCACGCGCGCGTCGAGCACGAAGGGCGTGCGGGCCGGTATCACGGCCCGGTCCGCCAGCGATTCGGGATCGATCCAGGGTGCCGCGACGTCGCGCAGTCGTCGGGTGGCGCAACGACCGCCCCGCGAGGCCAGCCATGCCTGCATCTGCTCGATGCTGGCGGCGTGGAAGTAGCGGTCCGAGCGGGTCTGCAACCACTGCCCCTCACCGCCGCAACCGGCGGGCGCATAGCCCATGGCCGTGCTGCCATCGCCGGGCTCCATGGCCCGATCGTCCAAAGTATCGTGACGGCAGCCGTTGGCGGTGGGCCACGCGCCGAGCTGGCGGCCTAAAACGTGGATGAGATAGCCGGTGGCGAAGGATTCCGTGGCGGGCGCCGGGTGGCCGCTCCAGGCCGCGGCCTTGTGCGTGGCGAAGAAATCGGCGTCGCGCGCGTCGCTGCACGAGGTGCCGACGTGGCTTTCGCCGCCCGTGTAGGTCAGGACGGCGTGGCCGATGTCGTAGCGCCCGGCACCGACGTCCCGGTCGATCAGCATGACCGCGGCCATGCCGGGGTCATGGGTTTCGAACGGGTCGCGTTCCGGATCGGGCCGGATGATCCGGTCATTGCGGTCGACCAGGGTGAAGTGCACGCCGACGTCCGTCTCGAATACCTCGTTCGCCTGGTTGACCGCATGGGCGATCTCCGCGAGCGCGCTGGCCACCGTGCCGCCCGTGCTGGCGACATAGCGGCTGCTGGCGGCCACCGCCAGGCGGAAATCGTGACGAATCGCACCGGCGCCGTGGGCCAGGGTGGCCGTGACCGGCGCGCCGCTCATGGCCGGGTCCGCGGGCGTGCCGGTCGCCGAGCCCGGCATGGTCCCGACATGCGCCTCCGGGCCGGTGTACCCCGTTCGCTCGCGTCGCACCGGCTGCCCGGGTCGGAACGTCCACATGGTTCCGCCGTCGCGCACGCTGGCCCGCACCCCGGAAGGCGAAAGATCGAGGCGAAGCGTACGGCCCTTGTCGTCGGCGCCACGGAAGCTGCGCAGCCCCGGATAGCGCTTGAGCAACGCAAGCGGCAGCGTGCCGGAGTCACGTATCCGGAACGGCCAGGCAGGGCCGTCCTCGACGGGAAGTTCCACGACCGTCTCGCGCGGGCCCTGTGTGGGCAGGGCGAGCAGACGCCGTCGCAACGCTGCTTCGTCCAGCGGTGGCGGCGATGCGATGGCGAGCGCGGGAAGGACGATGCAGGCATGCATGGCGGCGACGACCAGACGTTTCATGACAGTCCGTGTGATGGCGTGGGCCGGTCACCGTAGGTCGGTCGGGGCGGTGGGTCTGTCGGCCTTACAGAGAAGTAACCGTAGGTTTTTCATATCACTGGATGTCGCAATGCAACACACCCCGAGGCAGGATCGTCGCAGTCGCGGTGCTACCATCGTGTGCTGCCGGCGCGCGGCACCGTTCGCGCCGGCCCCCTCTCCCCAAAGCCCCCACAGGACGCCATGGCCATCTCCGAGGAACTGAGGCAAGCCGCTCTCGAATACCACCGGCTTCCGCGCCCGGGCAAGATCAAGGTCACGCCCACGACATCGCTGCTGACCCAGCGCGATCTCTCGCTGGCCTATTCCCCGGGTGTGGCCGCCGCGTGCGACGAAATCGTCGCGCATCCCTCCGCCGCCGCGGAACTCACCGCACGGTCCAACCTGGTCGCGGTGATCACCAACGGCACCGCGGTGCTGGGCCTGGGCAACATCGGCGCGCTGGCCAGCAAGCCGGTGATGGAAGGCAAGGGCGTGCTGTTCCAGAAGTTCGCCGGCATCGACGTGTTCGACATCGAGATCGACGAGACGGACCCGGAAAAACTGGTCGACATCATCGCCAGCCTCGAGCCCACCTTCGGCGGCATCAACCTGGAAGACATCAAGGCACCGGAGTGCTTCATCGTCGAGCGCAAGCTGCGCGAGCGGATGAAGATCCCGGTGTTCCACGACGACCAGCACGGCACGGCGATCATCGTGGGCGCGGCGGTGATCAACGCCCTGATGGTCACGGGCAAGAAGATCGAGGACGTGAAGCTGGCCACCACCGGCATGGGCGCCGCGGGTATTTCCTGCGTGGACATGCTGGTCACCCTCGGCCTGAAGCCGGAAAACATCTTTGCCTTCGACCGCGACGGCGTGCTGCACACCGGGCGCACCGACCTGGACCCGGACAAGCAGCGCTATGCGCGCGATACCGACAAGCGCACGCTCGCCGATATCGTCGAGGGGGCGGATATCTTCCTGGGCCTGTCGGCCGGCGGCATCCTCAAGCCGGAGATGGTCGCCACCATGGCTGCGCGACCGATCATCTTCGCGCTGGCCAACCCCAATCCGGAAATCCTGCCCGAAGACGCCAAGGCCGTGCGCCCCGACTGCATCATGGCGACGGGTCGTTCGGACTACCCCAACCAGGTCAACAACGCGCTGTGCTTCCCGTACCTGTTCCGCGGCGCGCTGGACGTGGGCGCCTCGGTGATCAACGAACCGATGAAGGTGGCCTGCGTCAAGGCGATCGCCGAGCTGGCACGCCGTGAAGCCTCCGACGTCAGCGCGCGGGCATACGGCGGCAAGCCGCCCAGCTTCGGTCCCGAATACCTCATTCCGCAGCCGTTCGACCCGCGCCTGCTGATCCAGCTGCCGCCGGCGATCGCCCAGGCGGCGATGGATTCCGGCGTGGCCGAACGCCCCATCACCGATTTCCCCGCCTACATCGAGACCCTCACCAGCTTCGTCTTCCGCACCGGCCTGCTGATGAAGCCGGTGTTCGAGCGTGCCAAGGCCGATCCCAAGCGCGTGGTGTATGCCGAAGGCGAAGAGGAAACCACCCTGCGCGCGGTGCAGACCGTGGTGGACGAAGGCCTGGCCAAACCGATCCTGGTCGGTCGCCCCGACGTCATCGAGAAGCGCATCGCGCGTGCCGGCCTGCGCCTGCGTCCGGGCGTCGACTTCGAGATGTGCAACATCCATTCGGACCCGCGTTTCGAGGCCTACTGGCGCTTGTACCACTCGATCATGGAGCGCCGCGGGGTCACCCCTGCGTCGGCCAAGGCGGTGGTGCGTTCGCGTCCCACGGTCATCGCGGCGCTGATGGTGGAGCGCGGCGAGGCGGACGCGATGATCTGCGGCCTGGTCGGCACCTACCAGAGCAAGCTGGAATACATCGCCGACATCATCGGGCTGGACGAGGGCGTTTCGGAGGCCTCGGCCATGGCCGCGGTGGCGACGGAGAAGGGCACTTTCTTCTTCCTCGACACCTACGTGCAGGAAGATCCCAGCGCCGAGCAGATCGCCGAGGCCACGCTGCAGGCATCCATCCGCCTCAAGCTGTTCGGCATCCAGCCGAAGATCGCCCTGCTGTCCAGTTCCAACTTCGGCAGCCGCGAGACGCGCAACTCACGCAAGATGCGCGAGGCCCTCAGCCTGATCCGCAAGACGGTGCCCAAGCTGGAAGTGGAGGGCGAGATGCAGGCCGACGTGGCGCTCAATCCCGAATTGCGCGAACGGATCTTCCCGAACTCGCGGCTGGAAGGTAAGGCCAACGTGTTCGTGTTCCCGAACCTGGATGCCGCCAACACCGCCTACAACATGGTGCGCACCTTGTGCGACGGCGTGGTCATCGGCCCGATCCTGATGGGCGTGGCCAAGCCGGCCCACATCCTGACGCCCCAGGCCACGGTGCGCCGGGTGGTCAACATGACCTCGGTGGCCTGCGTCGAGGCGCAGATCCGCGCGGGCAAGCCGAGGACGGTCGTCAACGACTGATCGTCCCGTTTGCCACGAGGCAAATCCCCCATACCGCCGCGTATGTGAATACGTTGCGGTATCATGGAAAGGTTTTCCCGCCACCCCGCGGGCTTCTTCAGACCCCCCATGAGCGCGCGTGACGCGCGAGCGGAGCTTCCATGGACCAGATCGACGACATCCTGAACCAGGATCTCGACCCCACCGAGACCCGTGAATGGGTCGAGTCGCTCAACGCCGTCATCAACCACGACGGCACCGAGCGAGCGCATTACCTGCTGGAGCGCATGGTCGACTCCACCCGTCGCGCGGGCGGCTACCTGCCGTTCGACCCGACCACGGAGTACGTCAACACCATCCCGCCGCACATGGAAGCGCGCAGCCCCGGCGATGCCGCCATCGAGTGGCGCATCCGCTCGCTGGTCCGCTGGAACGCCCTGGCCACCGTGGTGCGCGCCAACCGCAAGCCCGGCGACCTCGGCGGGCATATTTCCAGCTTCGCCTCGTCGGCCACGCTGTACGACGTCGGCTTCAACCATTTCTGGCGCGCGCCCAGCGCGGACCATCCGGGCGACCTGGTGTTCCACCAGGGCCATTCGGCGCCCGGCGTCTATGCGCGCTCGTTCCTCGAGGGCCGCATCGGCGAAGACCAGCTCGACCTCTTCCGCATGGAAGTGGAGGGCAAGGGTCGTGGCCTGTCGTCCTACCCGCATCCCTGGCTGATGCCGGACTACTGGCAGGTGCCCACCGTGTCCATGGGCCTGGGCCCCATCCAGGCGATCTACCAGGCGCAGTTCTGGAAGTACCTCGAGCACCGCGGGCTCATTCCCAAGTCCGATCGCAAGATCTGGTGCTTCATGGGCGACGGCGAATCCGACGAGCCGGAATCGCTCGGCGCCATTTCGCTGGCCGGTCGCGAAGGCCTCGACAACCTCATCTTCGTCATCAACTGCAACCTGCAGCGCCTCGACGGTCCCGTCCGTGGCAATGGCAAGATCATCCAGGAACTGGAAGGCGTGTTCCGTGGCGCCGGCTGGAATGCCATCAAGGTGGCCTGGGGCAGCTACTGGGATCCGCTCCTCGCCCGCGACACCTCGGGCAAGCTGCGCCAGCTGATGATGGAAACCGTGGACGGCGAGTACCAGGCCTGCAAGGCCTTCGGTGGCGCCTATACGCGCGAGAAGTTCTTCGGCAAGTACCCGGAAACCGCCGCGCTGGTCGCCAACATGTCCGACGACGACATCTGGCGCCTCAACCGCGGCGGTCACGACCCGCACAAGGTCTATGCGGCCTACCACGCGGCCGTGAACACCAAGGGCATGCCCACCGTCGTCCTCGCCAAGACGGTGAAGGGCTACGGCATGGGCGCCGCGGGTGAGTCGCAGAACCCGGCGCACAACCAGAAGAAGATGGATCTGGACGCCATCCGCGCCTTCCGCGACCGCTTCAATATCCCCGTATCCGACGACAAGCTCGAAGACGTGCCGTACTACCACCCGGGCAAGGACTCGGAGGAAGTGCAGTACATGCTCGAGCGCCGCCGCGCGCTCGGCGGCTCGCTGCCGCAGCGCCGCCGCAAGTCCGACCAGTCGTTCAAGGCGCCTGACCTCGCCTCGTTCGAGCAGATCACCAAGGGCACCGGCGACCGCGAGATCTCCACCACGATGGCCCTGGTGCGTGGCATGAACCTCATGCTGCGCGACAAGGAGCTCGGCCCGCGCATCGTGCCGATCGTGGCCGACGAGGCCCGCACCTTCGGCATGGAAGGCATGTTCCGCCAGATCGGTATCTACGCGCCGTTCGGCCAGAAGTACCGCCCGCAGGACGCCGACCAGCTGCTCTACTACCGCGAGGACCAGAAGGGCCAGGTGCTGCAGGAAGGCATCAGCGAGGCGGGCGGCATGAGCGCCTGGCTGGCCGCGGCCACCAGCTACAGTATCAGCAACGTGCCGATGCTGCCGTTCTTCATCTACTACTCGATGTTCGGCTTCCAGCGTATCGGCGACCTCTGCTGGGCCGCTGGCGACATGCGCGCTCGCGGCTTCCTCATCGGTGGCACCTCGGGTCGCACCACGCTCAACGGTGAAGGCCTGCAGCACGAGGACGGTCACTCGCACCTGCTGTCCGGCGCGATCCCGAACGTCGTCTCCTACGACCCGACCTTCTCCTACGAGCTGGCCGTGATCATGCAGGACGGCACGCGCCGCATGATGCAGGAGCAGGAAGACGTCTACTACTACATCACCGTGATGAACGAGAACTATGCCCACCCCGACCTGCCCAAGGGCAGCGAGGAAGGCATCGTCAAGGGCATGTACCTGTTCAAGGACGGTGGCAAGGCGAAGAAGAACGAGCCGCGCGTCCAGCTGATGGGCTCGGGCACGATTTTGCGCGAAGTCATCGCCGCGGCCGAGTTGCTCGAGAAAGATTTCGGCGTGTCGTCGGACATCTGGTCGGTACCGAGCTTCTCCGAGGTCCGTCGCGAGGGCTTCGATGCCGAACGCTGGAATCGCCTGCATCCGGAATCCCCGCAGCGCGTGCCGTACATCACCGGTCTGCTTGCCGACCGCCAGGGCCCGGCCATCGCCGCGACCGACTACGTCCGCGAGTTCGCTGACCAGGTGCGCGCGTTCATGCCGGACGGCATGCGTTACACGGTGCTGGGCACGGACGGTTACGGCCGTAGCGATAGCCGTGCTCACCTGCGCAGCCACTTCGAGGTCGATCGCTACTGGATCGCCCAGGCGGCCCTGTCCGCGCTGGCGAAGGAAGGCAAGGTCAACGCCAAGGACGTCAGCCGCGCCATCAAGGAGTACAAGCTCGACATGGACAAGCCGAACCCGATGACGGTCTGACCGGGCTCGCGCCCTTACACACCACGTCGAAGGGGGCCGGAACCATCCGGCCCCCTTTTTTTGGGTGATCGCCGATGCAGGCGTCACGCACCGTCCATGGTATTGCCGCGACGATGCTGCTATTTCTCTTTCGCATACGACTTCGGATATCCGCCATGCGCCTCGTGTTGCTTTCTGCCGCCGTTCTCTCGCTTGCCGCCTGCGCCACCACCGCCCCCGATAACGGGTCGCGTTCCCGGCTGCTGTACATCGCCGGCACGAAGGCACCATGCACGCCCGGCGCGGTGAAGGCCGAGTGCCTGCAATACCGCGAGACGCCGAAGCAGCCCTGGCAGGTCACCTCGGCATCCGTCGAGGGCCTGGACTGGAAGGCGGGCAACGAGTACCTGCTGAAGGTGACGGAGGTGCACGCACGGGCCCCGATGGCAGGCGCGTCGTCCGTGACATGGCATGTCGACAAGGTCGTCGAGCAGCATCCCGTGGCGGAATGATCCGTCGGGATTTTTCGTGCCAAAAAAAAGGGCCGGACAATTGTCCGGCCCTTTCTCGTCATCCGATGCGAAGAATCAGTCGTCGCTGCGCAGCGCGTGGCGAATCAGCAGGAACGTGCCGATCGCAGCGGCGGCGATGCCGATGGTGACGCCCGGGTTACGGCGAACCTGCTTGCGCAGCCGACGATACTGGTAGCTGGCTTCGTCGGCGAGATCCTCGGCCATATAACGCGCGCGCCGGCTGCTGCTCTTGCTGGCGAACTTGTTCGTGATGCGGCGGGTGCGGTCGAGCAGGTCGCTACCGGCGCCGTGAGCCTCGTCGGCATAGTGACGGACACGCCCCGACACATCGTTGACGGTGCTTTCGACCTGGCGCGCAAACTCGCGATTTCTGCTCATGGTGGATCCCTCGTCATGTGATTCGTACGGGAACCGACTGTGAGGGCGGTCCCGTGAGCAGGGTGTAAATGCGAGCCGGCCGGTTGAGCCGCGATTCAGCCGGCCGGCTTGGGCGCAAAATCGTAATCGCCGCCGCGTTTCAGGGCCGCCTGGTACGCCGGTCTGGCATGGATGCGTGCCAGGAAACCGGTCAGCCGTGGGCGCGAAGCGTCCAGGCCGCCGCGGCTCGCCGCCGCTTCCAGCGGGAAGCTCATCTGGATATCCGCTGCAGTGAAATCGTCGCCGGCGAACCAGCCTGACGCGCCCAGCTCGTTTTCCAGGTAGTCCAGGTGCAGGTTCAGTTGCGGATCGATAAAGGTCTTCTGCGCGCCCTTGGCCATCAGGCGCGCCACCGGTTTCGCGAAAAACGGCACGGGTGCCGTTTCCATGCGTATGAAAACCAGTTTCAACAGCAGCGGCGGCATCGCCGAGCCTTCCGCGTAGTGCAGGAAATAGGTATAGCGCCGCGCCTCGGCCGTGCCGGCCGCGGGCTTCAGGCGCCCCTCGCCGTAGCGATCCACCAGGTACTCCACGATCGCGCCGGATTCCACCACGGTGATGTCGCCGTCGACCACGATGGGCGACTTGCCGAGTGGGTGGATGGCACGCAGCGACTTCGGTGCCAGCATCGTTTTCGGGTCGCGCTCGTAGCGCACGATCTCGTAGGGCACGCCCAGCTCTTCCAGCAGCCAGAGGACGCGCTGGGAGCGCGAGTTGTTCAGGTGGTGGACCGTGATCATGGCGGCGTCTCGTGGAGAGGAGCCGGCAGGGTAGCAGCGTGCGATGCAGGCGATGTAGACATTCCATCGACGCGCGCGGAGTAGCGTCGGTGCCCTCGATGACGAACAGGAGCCTTGCCATGAGCCGTGAAGCCGAAACGATCCACCAGGGCGCGGGGGAGATCGACCGCCTGCAGGCCTTGATCGCCGAGTTGCGCGACAACGCGAAGGTCACCCTGCATATGCGCGATGGATCGACCCTGAGCGGCATGGTATCCGTCGTGCCAACGGTGCAGACCTTCGTCGATGCGGAGGGCGCCGAGGGCATCAACGGCGTGGTCAAGCTGGTCGACACGGCACGGCCGGCGTGGTCGGCCACCGTGCCGCTGGATACGATCGCCCGGGTGGAGCACCTGGACTCGGTGGTCTACGGCACGTCGCAGAGCTGACATCGCGCGCCGCGTACCCCGGCATCAACCCGCTGCGGTAAGCGACTCGCGGAGCTTCCTGGTCTGCTCGGGGAAGGCCTTGCCCTCGGTGGCCACGGTATCGGCGACCACCTTCTTGGCCTCCGCGTCGCGGTGGAGTGCCTTCAGTGCCTTGACGCGGTAGGTCGCCACGCTGATGCGATTGGCTCCGTAGGCTTTCGTTGCCGCCGCATCGAGGTAGGGCAGGCCGCCTGCGGCATCGCCCGACTCGACCAGGCGCTTGCCGTAGCGGTAACTGTAGACGTAGTCGTCCGGGTAAGCGGCAATGAGCTGCTTTTCGAAGGTATCCAGCTCGGCACCGGCCTTGGCGCGGACCAGGTAGACGCGCAGGTTGTCGGCGACGTTGCGGTCGCTTTTCAGGTCGCCGTGCAGTTTCTCGCGGCTGAGGTCGATCGCCTTGCGCAGAACGGCCGCCTCACCGGCGGGGTCGTTCAGGGCGGCATCCAGGTCGGCGGCCGTCAGCACCGCGCTGCGCTGGTCGGCGCACACGGGCGCCTCGGTGAATACCTGCGTTGCGAGGAAGGTCTCGTAGGGCGCTTTCTGCGGCACCAGTGCCGCCTGCCGTGACTCGGGGTAGTTGGCCGCCGTGGCCTCGAGGAGATCGTCGAGCACATAGGGCCGATCGCAGCCGATATCACCCGCGAGGATGTTCTTCGCCGCAGACGCGATGGCAGGGTTGGCCTTCTTGTCCTTGGCCTGCAGGAGCAGGAGGCGCTGCTTGGCCAGGGCGACGCGTTTGTCCTTGTCGGACACGTTGCGTACCAGCGGCGGCAAGGTGTCGAACCAGGCCATGCCTTCCGTGCCCTGGTAACGTTGTTGATACGTTTCGAGCACGTCGGCGACCGCCGCCATCGAGCCCTTGCTGGCGTTCGATTTCTGTTTCGACAGGCGCGCGTCACCGGAAAGCAGCCCGTCCACCTCCTTGTAGAAGACATCGCGCGGGCGCTCGGCCAGGATGCGACCGAGTTCTTCCCCATCCGGGCCGATGGCCACGTAGGTCGGCAGGAAATGCACGTTCCACTTCGTCATCCAGGCCTTGTCGGCGGGCTGGTCGGCATCGGCCTCGTAGAACACGACCTTGGTGTTGAGGTCGGTCCACTCCTTGCCGTTGAGCACGTGGCTGGCCATGAAATAGCACGAGTAGCACCACACGGCCTGGAAATCGACGAGCACCGGCTTGTGCTCGCGCTTGCCCTGCGCCAGGGCGGCGTCCAGGCTGGCGGGGCCCTGGTGGCCGGCGAAGGCCGGCGCGGTGAGGGCGAGGAGGCTGGTGGCAAGCAGGCGCTTCATGGCGGGCATCCCCTTTGGCGGTATAGACGTCCACCTAATAACACGTTTCCGCGGGCGTGTCAGATGGTGCTGCTGGCGCCCTCGACGGGCAGCGGTTCGGAGACGAGCCCCTGTCGCCGGCGCAACGAAGGGAACCACCACATCCACAGCCCCACCACCACCAGGGTGCCGATGCCACCGATGAGCGTGGCGTTCACCGCCCCGAGCGCAGCGGCAAGGATGCCGGATTCGAATTCGCCGAGCTGGTTGGACGTATTGATGAAGATGGCATTGACGGCGCTGACCCGGCCGCGCATGTCGTCCGGCGTCTCCAGTTGTACCAGTGCGCCGCGGATCACCATGCTGACCATGTCGAAAGCGCCCAGCGCGAATAGCGCGCCCACCGACAGCCATAGCGACGTGGACAACGCGAACACCAGTGTGGACAGGCCGAAGCCGGCCACGGAGGCGAACATGATGGGCCCGACGCGGCGCTCCAGGGTATGCCGCGACAGCCAGATGGACATCAGCAGGGCGCCGACCGCCGGAGCGGCGCGCAGCACGCCCAGGCCCCAGGGGCCGGTGTGCAGGATGTCCTTGGCGAAGATCGGCAGCAGCGCCGTGGCCCCGCCGAGCAGCACGGCGAACAGGTCCAGCGAGATCACGCCGAGCACGGCGGGCCGGTGGCGTATGAAATGCACGCCGGCGAACACGCTTTTCAGCGTGGCGGGCTCGCGTCGGGGTGGGGCGTGGTCGTAGGAAAGGCGCGACATCAGGACCAGTGCGACAAGGTAGAGGGCCGCCGACACGCCATACACGGTCGCCGGGCCGGCAATGTAGAGCAGGCCGCCCAGCGCGGGCCCGACGATCATCGCCGCCTCGCCGGCCGCAGCCGTGGAGGCCATGGCTCGGGGCAGCACGTGCGTGGGCACGATGGCGGGCAGCATGGATTGCAGGGCCGGGAACTCGAAGGCCTTGCCGACGCCGATGACGAAGACCAGCGCCAGGATGCCGGCCTCGTGTAGACGGCCCGTAAAACTGAGGAGGGCAAGCGCAGCGATGGCCAGCCATTCGATCGTCTGGCACAGCGTGACGATGCGGCGCCGGTCGAACTGGTCGGCGACATGGCCCGCAGGCAGGGCGAGGACCACCGAGGGCACGAACTGCGCCAGGCCGATCAGCCCGAGGTCCAGCGCGCGTCCGGTGATCTCGTAGATCTGCCAGCCCACCGCCACCGACATCATCTGGAACGCAAAGCTGGACGCGTTCTTGGCGAACCAGAATTGCAGGAAGGCGCGATGCTGCATCAGGCGAACGGGCGCCGGGGGCGGGGACGACATGGACGATTCCTTCGGAAGCTTGCGCCAGTCTACCTGCCGCCTTGCCACTGACGGCCGTCGCGGCGAAGCTAGGGTCCTTCCCTCCCGGAATCGCAAAATCATGCGCCGAATCGCCACCCTTTTTGCCGCCACCGCCCTGCTGGCCGCGTGTTCCTCCCCCTCCGACCCGGCACCCGCGGCGCCGGCAGCGACGTCACGCGCCGACGAGGCGGCCAAGAAGCTGGAAACCTATCGCCAGTTGCTCAAGCTTCACAACGACGGACCCGCCGTGCAACTCGGCCACGAGATCGTCGACACCTATCCGGAAACCCCGGCCGCAGCCGAGGTCGGCAAGACCCTGGCCGGGCTGGAGTCCGGCTACAAGGCGGCCAGCGAGAAGGCCCGCCTGTCGGCCTTGTGGCTGTACCAGACCTCGCCGATGCAGGGGGGTACCCAGAGCACCGCGACCCTTCAGTCCAGCCGGCCGTCCGGCGAGGAAAGCGTGCGCCTGATCCTGCGGCGGCACACCGCCTGGGGGCAGAGCGTGTTCCTGTATGCCACCGCCGGCAAGGGCTTCGTCTGCAAGAGCGATTGCACCCTCAAGGCCACCTTCGACGGCAAGGCGAAGACGATCAAGGCGTTCCGTCCGCCCACCGGCGAGCCGGCGCTGCTGTTCCGCAACGATGCCGCCTTCCTGAAGGACCTGGCGAAGACGAAGCGGCTCACCATCGACGTGGTGACGGTGAGCCGCGGCGAGACCACGCTCACCTTCGAGACGGGCGGTTTCGACAACGACAAATGGACGCCTTTGCCGAAGAAGAAGTGATCAGTGCAGGAACAGCTTCTCGGTGATCCGGGTCAGCGGCCATTCCAGCATGGCGTTGACCCGGGCCGGTAGATCCAGCGGTCGAAGCAGCATCTTCACCGTCATCTCGGCGGGGATATGGCGCTTCAACAGCCCTTCGGCACGGCTGGTCACGCGGCGGAATTCCGCATCGTCCGTGGCCTTGTCGGGGTAGCGCACGTTGAACACGTGGCGCAGCGCGATATCGCTGTCCTCGTTCTTGATCTCGTTCAGCCGTTTCAGCAGTACGCGCAGCGTGCGGAGGCGTCCGATGCCGTCGCGCTGACGGTAGATGCGGAAGTGCTGGTAGAAGTGCTTGTAATGCCGCACTTCGTCGCTCTTGATGTAGTTGGTCAGTTCCCGCAGCACGGGTTCGTCGGTGACATCGTTGAGGGCGCGATAGAGGCTGGCTGTGCCGGTCTCGACGACACAGCGGGCCGCCAGTTCCAGGCCGCGGTCGGATTCCAGTTCCTCGGCCGTGCATACGGAGCCGTAGTGCGCGAAGAAGTTCCTGAAACCTTCGTCCCAGTCGAATTCGGGCCACACATGCCGCACATAGGCAGCCAGTGCGCGGCCGTGCTGCATCTCCTCGTGCTCCCAGTGGTCGCGCAGCCAGGATTGCAGTTCGTCGTCACCGGCAAAATGATCGACCAGGTTGTGCGTGTACAGGTCGGAACCGCTCTCGACGAAAGAGGAACTGCAAAGCAGGAGGAACAGGTCTTCGTTGTGCCTGACCTTCTCGATGTCGATACGCGAGAAGTCCAGTTTTTCGAGCGTCCATGGCAAGGTGGCGGCGTAGCTCACTTAGGGTGTTCCTCGATCGCTTAAGCATGTCGCCCCCGTGGGCGTTGCCGAATTGTGACAAAGCCGGACGATTAGCGCACCACGGTCACCGGTACATGGGCTCTGGCGAGCACGTCGGTAGCGGTGGAGCCCACCAGCCAGCGGGCCAGGGCGCCCCGCTCGGTGTGGCCGATGACGATATGGTCCACGTCCTGTTGGGCGACGTAGGCAAGCAGGGCGTCGCCGGGCGCGCCATGGACCATGTCGACCACCACGTCCAGGCCGTGGGCCTCATGCAGGGCGGCGATCTCCGTCCGCAAGGCGTCGAGTTGCTCGGCACCGTTGTCGTTCATCAGCAGCGCGGCGGTGTCGGCGCCGTTCTCCACCTGCCGGACGGACACCACATGCACGCTGGCCCTGGCGCAGGTGGCCAGTTCGATGGCGAACTGAAAGGCCCGGCGGGCCGTCTCGGAGCCGTCGTAACCAACGAGTATCTTCTTGGGCATGGGGGCGTTCCTCTGGGTTGAAGGCACCGCTCGATGGTAGGTCGGGCGGGGCGGCGCACCAAGCGGTTCACCGTGCGTGCACATAACCGGCGCCTTCATGAACGAACGCAGGCATGCTCCGTGTTTCTTCACATTCGTGAGCGGAGAATCCGCCCTCACACAGTCCCTGCCACTCTTTCTTACGGAGAACGAACATGATCAAGCGCATCGCGGGTATGGCCATTATTGCAGTGGCGGCGGCAGGTGCTTTCACGGTGCAGCCGGCACGCGCGGAGTCCACCGCCGCGACCAAGTGCCACATGACCTTCAGCACCACCGGCTGGGCGGCCATCTACAAGAAGGCCGACGGCCGCGGCCACGTGCGCTGCGACAACGGCCAGAGCGCCGACGTGATGATCCACGTCCGTGGCGGTGGTCTGACCGCCGGCAAGTTCAGCATCGAAGGCGGCAAGGGCGAGTTCACCAACGTCAAGGGCATCAGCGAGATCTTCGGTGAGTACGCCTCTGGCGGTGCCAACGCCGGTGTCGTGAAGAGCGCCGAAAGCGCCGCCATGACCAAGGGCGAAGTGTCGCTGGCCGTCACCGGTACGGGCCGCGGCTTCAACCTTGGCGTCGACCTGAGCAAGTTCGAGATCGAGCGCCTCGGCAAGTAAGCCAAGCGCCGCGACTCCTGAAGGGCACCCCACGGGGTGCCCTTTTTTTATGACTCTTTCCCGGCCATCGCCGATACACTCGTGACCTTTCCCGTCCTTCGAGGTTTGCCCATGCGTCGCCTCCTCAGCGTTATCGCCCTGTCCCTGGTCACCTTTGCCGCCTGGGCCGCCGCCCCCGTGGTGGGCGACAAGGCGCCCGATTTCCGCCTGCAGGACCAGAAGGGCGACTGGCACACGCTGGACACCCACAAGGGCAAGTGGCTGGTCATGTACTTCTATCCGAAGGATTTCACGGCCGGCTGCACCACCGAGGTCTGCACTTTCCGCGATGACATCGCCAAGCTGCACAAGGCCGGCGCGGACGTGGTCGGCGTCAGCCTGGACGACGTGAAGTCGCATGCCGAGTTTGCCGAGAAGTACCACGTGCCGTTCCCCCTGCTGTCCGACGCCGACGGCGCCACGGCCGTGAAATACGACGTGCTGAACAAGACGCTGGGCATGAAGTACGCCCGTCGCGAGACCTTCCTGATCGATCCCGCGGGCAAGATCGTCAAGGTCTACAAGGACGTCGATCCCGAAAAGAACTCCGGCCAGGTGCTTTCCGACCTCGACCAGTTCAAGAAGGCGGGTGCCTGAGCGTGTTCCAAGCCGCCCTGAATGCACGCCGCGCCCGTCCGTTCGCGCCGTGGCGCATCGTCGTGTGGCTGGTCATGTTGCTGGCCGCCGCCGGTTTCGTCGTCAATGCCTATGCCTGCGTGGTCATCGGCCAGGCGGTCGGCGCGATGAGTGCCGAGGCGGTGGCAGGCGGCCCCGACCCGCGCATCGCATTGCTGTGGTCGCTGGGCTACACGCTGGCGGCGTTCGCGATCATCGTCGTCACGCTATCCACCCTGCGCTGGCGCGACTGGGCACGTGGCGCCATGCGTATCGTGGCGCTCCTGCTTATGGTGTGGGCCGCCTATACGGCATGGTTCGCTTATGGACAGTGGCAGCAGTTGGGCATCGTGCTGGGTCAGGCGGGCCTGCCGCCGGACCTCGTCATGGTGGCCGGTCGCCAGCGCAGCATCATGCTGGTCGGCGTGGTGCTGAAAGTGGTGTCGGTGCCGCTACTGGCATGGCTGGCCTGGGCGCTGGGCAGCCTGCGTGTGCGCCAGCAGTTCATGACGCCAGCCCTCTGACCGGTTCAGCGGCCATTCGCCCGGCCGACGCTATCGAATGGCTTTAGCCGGGATGTATCCATGACCGCACGTCTGCTCGTTCTTGCCCTCGCCGTCGGGTTTGCCGGCGCCGCGACGGCCCAGGACATCGATCACAGCTGTCGTATCGCAAGCAGTTACGACCTGACCGTTCGCCCAGAGTCCCTGACATTCGATAGGGCACAGGGGGCGCCGCGCAGTGTTCGCATCCAGGACGGCACGCTCGCCGCCGACGGCAGGAGCGTGGCGCTACGCCCGGACGAGCAGGACCGTGTGGCCCTTTTCGAGCGCAACGTCCGGCTGCTGGTGCCCAAGGCCAAGGCCCTGGCCAGCGATGGCGTGGACATCGCGGCCAAGGCGGTGCGTGACGAAGCCGCCACGGCCGCGCCCGGGGCGGCGGCCAGCGGCGACCTCGATCGCGCGCTCACCGCGCGGGTGACCGACATCAAACGGCGCATTGCCGCCAGCCAGAGCACCCGCGACTGGCAGGAGGACGCCATGCGCGCCTATGCCCAGGAGATCGTGTCCGATATCACGCCCATCCTGACGGAGGACGTGGGTGGGGAAGCGATGCAGCTGGCCATGAACGGCGACCTGCAAGGCGCCGCCGCCCTGCGGGATCGCGTCGCGGCGGTGTCCAGCGGTGGGCAGGCCCGGGTCATCGCACGGGTCGAGACTGCGCTGCGGCCACGCGTACAGGCGCTGTGCCCCTCGGTCCAGCAACTTCTCGACCTGCAATCCGGCCTGCATGACAGCGCGGGTCATCCACTGCTGCTGCTCGAAAGCGGCGAATGACCCCAGGCTGACCGAAATCGCCGGCATTTATGACCGGCTAAGTCCGGGGGGTCTAACGTCCGCCCTATGGAACGTACTTCGATCCGTGTCGTGAATGGGCTGATCCGCCGCGTCATCGCGGATCGCGATCTGTATCGCCACGCGTCACGGGGTGTCAGGGAACCCGGCCTGAAGGCGATCCTCGAAGAATCGGCCGACTCCCTGAACGCCATTGCCGGCGATCTCCAGGGCCAGGTGAGTGCCACCGGTGGCAAGCCGGCTTCTGCCGGCGGCGCCATGAGCGGGGTCAGGCGTACCGTGGTCGAGGCGTCCGTAAAGCTCTCACACGACCCGGATGTCACCTGGATTCGTACCCTGGAGCAGATGGAGCGCCGTCTGCTGGATGCCTTCCTCAAGCTGGAGGCGTCATCGGGCGACCGCGCCACGGTGGGTAGGCACATTGCGCGTCTGCGCCTGCTTCATTTGGATATGAGCAACCTGGGTGGCGTGACGGGCCGCTGAGCCCGAGCGCAAACGATCAGGCCACCGCTCGCACGGCTTCAGCCTTGCGCATGTTCTTGAGCGTGCGGTGCATGACGGTATCCGCGGACACGCGTACTCGTCGGAGATTCATCAGGGTCTCGCGGTCGGCAAAGAAGTTGGCAAAGGCGATAGCGTCCGCGGGATCGGACCGGACGGCGATCTGCGTGCCCTCGCGATAGATGCCCCAGGACGTGCCCGATTGGGCAATGTGATACTCGATAGCCGGTCTGCGCATGATTGCCTCCCTCGCGGCGTGGTCCGCGTGTCTGCAAGGGTGGCGTAGTGAGGCAGCGGGGGTAATCAGACAATTCTGAAAAATCCCACTATTTTTTGAGTAATAACTCAGAGCGCGAGCTGCCTGGTGACCGCTTCCCTCAAGCGTCCGACGAAGCGACGCAGCATGTCGTGGACGCCGGCCAGTCGCAGCATGGCATCGGCCCGGGTCGCCTCGGCGCGAAGCAGGGTCTCCAGCATCTCCAGGTGCGCCGCCTCCGCTGACGCGCCGAAAACCCGCATGCCGCCCAGTACACGATGCAGGTGACCGGCCACGGCGTCCGGCGTCTCCGAGGTGCGAAGGCGATCCATGGCGTCGTCCAGATCGGCTTCGAAACGATCGATCATGTCGGGCATGGCGGCCAGGTCGCCGAACAGGTCGCGCCACAGGTCGACATCCCATGCATCGACCTCGCCGCCAACTTCGCCGGCGTGTCCTGTGGAATCCTCGGGCCCGGACGCCAGCGCCTCGCGCAGGGCGGCGAGACGCAGGGGCTTGGTCACGAACGCGTTGGCGCCTGCTGCCATGCAGCGGTCGCGTTCGCTCGCCATGACGTCCGCGGTCATGACCACGATGCGCATCGTGGCGCCGCGCTCGCGCAGGGTGCGTATCAGCGTGTGGCCATCCATGCCGGGCATGTGCAGGTCGGTGAGCAGCACGTCGACCGGCCACGTGCCGGCAGTGCGCAGGGCATCGGTGCCGTCACCGGCGATGCGGCACCGATGGCCGATTCGCTGGAGTTGCGCGGCCACCAGTTCGCGATTGATGGGGTGGTCCTCGGCGACCAGCACGTTCCGGGCGATGGTCGTTCTCTCCGTCTGGACGGTGGGCGAAGGCGTGTCCTGCGCAGGCATGACGGCCACGGGCAACGCGCATTCGACCGTGACCCGCGTGCCGACGCCGGGGGAGCTGGTCATGGCGATATATCCACCCAGCAACTCGACGAGGCGCCGGCTGATCGCCAGCCCGAGGCCGCTGCCGCCGAAGCGACGGGTGATCGATGCCTCGGCCTGGCTGAAGGGCGAGAACAAACGGGCGATGTCCGCATCGGCGATGCCCATGCCGGTATCGCTCACGCTGAAACGCAACCGCTGACGGCTATCGTCCGCCTCGATGACATCCAGATGGACATCGACGCTGCCATGCGACGTGAACTTCACGGCATTGCTGACCAGATTGACGATGACCTGGCGAAGGCGACTGCCGTCCACCATCACGCCCGGTGCCACCCGCGGATCGACCCGGGCCGTGATTCGCAGTCCCTTCTGGCCGGCTTGCCAGGCAAAGAGGTCCACGATGCCGGCGACCAGTTCGCGCAGGTCGACGGGAACGGGATCGATAGCGACCTGGCCTGCCTCGATCCGCGAGAAATCCAGGATGTCGTCGAGGATCTGCAGGAGTGCCTCGGCCGAGGTTTCCGCGGTTTCGAGCAGGCGTCGCTGCCCGGGTTCCAGAGGGGTCCGGCCCAGTATCTCGAGGGTGCCCAGTACCCCATGCATCGGCGTGCGGATCTCGTGGCTCATCGTGGCAAGGAACAGGCTCTTGGCCTGTGTCGCCGCTTCGGCCGCGCGCTTTGCTGCCGCCAGTTGGGCCGACTGTCGATGGCGCTCGGAGATGTCGATCCAGTAACCCGTGAACTCGGTGCCTTCGGCGACCGCACGCGGCAGCGCATGCGAGGCGACCCAGCGCTCGGGATCGCTGTCGCGCACACGCAGCTCCGCGTGCAGTGGCTGGAGGGTTGCCGCGCTGTGTGCCATGGCCGCGAGCAGGGTAGGTTGGTCGCGTTCGTCCACTCGTGCGAATGCGCGTCGCTCGTCGGCCATGAGGGTGGCCGCGTCGATGCCGAACATGGGTTCCGGATTGCCACCGACATAGACAAACGTGATGGATCCACCCTGCCGATACAGGAAGCGATAGACCACGGCCGGCATGTGCCGTGTCACGTCGGCCAGTTGGGCCTCGCTGCGCAGCCGCAGGCGTGTTTCACGGCGAAGCCGCAGGTAGGCGTAAGACACGGCTAGCAGCAACAGCATGACCAGTGCGCCGGCCGGTCCCACCTTGCGCGCGATTTCCTTCCACGATCCACCCCACGTGTACTGCGAGCGCAGCCAGGTGTTGCGGATGGCCTGCGAGCGACGCTCCGGCATACGCGCCAGGGCGCGATCGATGAGCGATGCCAGGCGGGCGTAGCGGTTGGCGACGCCAATGGTGAGGGCGGCACGTTCGTTCGTGGGAGCGGCGAGCTTGAGCTGCGCCGGATAATCGCGTCGGATCTGCAATTCCGCAGTAGCGATATCGCCGACGTAGGCATCGGCGTCGCCTGCGGCCACGGCCTGCAGTCCCGCCGCCGTCGTCCTCACGTCGATGGCGACTGCCCCAGGTATCGCCGCCACCGCGGCTGCCACCGCGCCTTGCGACAGGTTGGCCGCGATGCGTCGCCCGGACAGGTCGTGGATGTCGCCGATGGTGGGGAACGCCTCACGCGTGACGATCATCACGGGGAATTCGGCGTAGGCCCGTGAAAACACGAAGTGCCTGCCAAGTGCGCCGTTTCGTGGCGACGCGGCGGCAAGCAGGTCGATGTCGCCCGCGGAGGCTGCGCGCACCGTCTCCGGCCAGTCCGTGGTGGCGACCGTGCGCGATCGCACGCCGAGCGCCTGCAGCGCCGCTTGCAGGTAGTCGAGCGACAGGCCTTCGGCTTCGCCATCGCGATCGATGAGCGACAGTGGCGCGGCGGTGGGATCGATGCCGATGCGCAGTATCGGTAGGTTCGCCAGCCAGCGCCGCTCGTCGTCGTTCAACGCCACGGCGATGGCAGGCGTGTTCGTGTGGCCTGCATCGTCGTGCAAGGAGGGCATCGCCCACGCGCGGACGTCCGTCGTATGCGTTTCGGCCTGCCACTGCGATGCCGACGCCAGCGGTGGGTGGCCGTCCGCGCGTGCAGCGCCGACGGGTGCCTGCCATGCGATCGCTGCACAGCTTAATTTGACCAACATTCTCAAGCGCGTCATGGCGTTCCTTCGACCACGCACGGAGCTTTACTGTAATCTCCGCCGTGCGAAGAGATGTAACACATGGCATGGAAAACGGCTGCGCGTTTCCGCCGTCGAGGGAAGACATGGTTCTGCGAACGATCATTGCCGACGATCATCCGGTGGTCCTGATGGGCACGCGTGCCGCGCTCGAGGCCACGGGGGATATCGAGGTGGTCGGTGAAGCCGCCAACGGCGACCAGTTGCTCGACCTGCTGACCACCCGTCCCTGCGACGTCGTGGTCACCGACTTCTCGATGCCGGGTGGACGCCACGGTGACGGGCTGGCCCTGATCGACCTGATGCGTCGTCGTTATCCCCGGCTTCCTGTGGTCGTGCTCACCATGGTCAACAATGCCGCGGTGCTCCAGGCCATGCGTGCGCGGGGCGCACTCGGCCTGTGCGACAAGCGGGCACCGCTGAAAGAGGTCGCGGTGGCGGTCAGGCAGGCCGCCGCCGGAAGGCCCTACCTCAGCGACACCATTCGTCGCCAGTTCGACGTCGCCGGTGTCCAGGCGCCCTGCGATGCATCGCGGCTTTCCGCGCGCGAGATGGAGGTGGTCCGGCTGTACGTCGGGGGCATGTCGATCACGCAGATTGCCGAACGCCTCAGTCGTAGCGTCAAGACGGTAAGCCGGCAGAAGCGCGACGCGATGCGCAAACTCGGCCTCGATCACGACAGCCGCCTCTCCGAATATGCCCGCGAGCGGGGTATCGCCTCCTGACCCTGCCAAAGGTCACCCCGTGACCTCAGGCCCATGCGTGGGGTACCGAGGGGGTTTAAACCAAAGGCCAGCCGCGCGCGTCCAAGCCGGTGTCATCACCCAGGGAGCAGGATTCATGCGCCATTCCTCGATCGCCGCAAGCCTTGTCGTCGCCCTTGCCCTGTCCGTCGCGACAGCCCACGCCGGCATGATCGAATTCAGCACCGACACCTGCAAGAACGATTACGCCACCCCCTACGACGTGGACGTCACGGATGCGGGACTGTCGTTCCATCGCAAGGCGGGCACGCCGGCGGATATCTTCCTGCACGACGGCAGCATTCGCATCGACGGCCGCCAGACGACGGTGTCGTCCGCCGATGCCGACGCGCTACGGCGCTACGAGGCCGGTGTGCGCAAGCTGGTTCCCGAGGTGGCCGCCATCGCCCGCGAAGGTGTACAGCTCGGCTTCTCGGCCATGACCACCATCACGCTGTCCTTCGCCGATGGTGAGCAACGCGCCAGCATGCTGGAAAAACTCAAGCGCAAACAGGCGCAGGCCCTGCGCCAGATCGACGAAGGCGTGGGCGCCGGGCATTGGTCCAACGACCACCTGGCGGAAACCGTCGGCGGGTCGGTCTCCGATACGGTGGGCGAACTGGTGGGCTCGGTTACGTCCAGCGCCGTCACAGCGGCCCTGTCCGGCGATGCCAGCAAGGTCGCCGCACTGCAGGCCCGTGCCGAGTCGCTCGAAAAATCGCTGGACGGCGCCATGGACAAACGGTCGAAGGCGCTGGATCGTCGTTCCGACCAGATCTGCCCGCAACTCAACGACCTGGCGGATCTCCAACGCGGCTGGACGATACGTCAGCCGGACGGCAAGCCGCTGGAGCTGATGACGATCAAGCCCAAGGACAGCGATAAGGGCGACAAAGCAGTAGCGAAGGACGCTGGCAAGGTGGCGTCACGCTAACGAGCCTGGCCTCGGCCGCACCGGCCCTTGGCATGCAGGGCCGCTTCGGCTCAGGGCAGCGTGTCCAGCCAGGCAAGCACGTTCTTTACCGTATCGCTGTAGAACGTCCGGTACATCTCCTCGGTGACATAGCCGATATGCGGTGTGGCCAGCACGTTCGGCAGGTCGCGGAAGGCGTGGTCGGCGGGTAGCGGTTCGGTCTCGAACACGTCCACCGCGGCGCCGGCGATGCGACCGCCTATCAGCGCATCCACCAGTGCCGCCTCGTCCACGATCGGGCCGCGTGAGCTGTTGATGAGGCGCGCGGTCGGCTTCATGGACGCCAGTTCCGCCGCGCCGATGAGGCCGCGCGTCCGTTCGCTGAGCCGGGTGTGGATGGTGAGAAAGTCGGAACGCGAGAGCAGCGCCTGCTTGTCGACGCGCTGTACGCCGAGCGCGCTGGCCGTTTCTTCCTGGAGGTTTTCGCTCCATGCAATGACATGCATGCCAAAGGCCTTGCCGATGCTGGCCACGGCCGAACCGATCCGGCCCAGGCCAAGGATGCCGAGCGTCTTGCCGCGCAGTTCGGTGCCCAGCCCGGCCTGCCAGCCGCCGGCGCGCACGGAGGCCGCTTCGCCGGCGATGTCGCGTGCCAGCCCGAGGATGGCGGCCCAGGTGAATTCGATGGTGGGCGTAGACGCATAACCGGTGTGCGCCACGGTGACTCCATGCGCCGCCGCAGCCTCGGTGTCGATGGACGCATTGGCCGCCCCGGTGGAGGCGATCAGCCGCAGGCGGGGCAGGGCGGCGATCAGGGCGGCCGTCATCGGCGTGCGCTCGCGCATCACGCAGATGACGTCGAAGCGGGCCAGTCGACGCACCAGCGCCTCGTGATCATGCAGGTGGTCGTGGAAGACGGTGAGTTCCGCCCTGGCTTCCACGGACGACCAGTCGGCGCTGGTACGCGCGACCTTCTGGTAATCATCCAGCACTGCCACGCGAATCGGGTCATTCATGCATGTTCCTTGTCAGCCGGCCGGCTGGATCAGGTCCCATCCGTTGCCGTAGAGATCGTCGAACACCGCGACCGTGCCATAGGGCTCATGGCGCGGTGTTTCCCGGAAGCGTACGCCGTGTGCCTGCATACGCGCGTGATCGGCGGCGAAGTCGTCGGTGTGCAGGAACAGGAACACGCGGCCGCCCCCCTGCTTGCCGACCTGGGCGCGCTGCCCGTCGTCGATGGCGCGGGCCAGCAGAAGCTTCGTTCCATCCGACCCCCGCGGCGCGACCGTGACCCAGCGCTTGCCCTCGCCCTGGGGCGTGTCCTCTACCAGTGAGAAGCCCAGCGCATCGACGAAGAAGGCGATGGCCTCGTCGTAATCGTGGACGAGGAAAGCGATGGCGCCGAGGGACTGCATGGGGGGAATCCTTGCTGTGGGGACCAACAAGCATCGGCTCTGCCCAGGCCGGCCGCAAGTCCCTTTGCGTCAGGGTGCGGCGGTTGCGCGAGAACGCTCGACGCCAACCTTGCACGTCTGGCTTGTAAGTTGGGGTGCGCAACCTTAGCCTTCGGGCATGTCCAATCGCACCACCTCGATGAACAGGTCACGCCATGCCGCTTAGCCAACTCGACAACCAGGCCGCCCTTGTCGTTATCGATCTGCAGAAGGGCATTGTCGCCCTGCCGACGGTTCACCCGGCCGCCGATGTAGTGGCGAAGTCCGCGTCGATCGCGCGTGCGTTCCGCGCGAAGAACCACCCTGTCGTGCTGGTCAATGTGGTGGAGGCCGCTCCCGGTCGCACCGACGCTCCGAAGCATCCGTTCCCGACCGACCCATCGTTTGCCGAACTGGTACCGCAGCTCGAAGCCGCGACCAGCGACATGCGCGTAAGCAAGAAGCGCTGGGGTGCCTTCCAGACCACCGATCTCGATGCGCAGCTGCGTGCCAAGGGCATCAAACAGATCGTGCTGGTCGGTATCGCCACCAGCATCGGCATCGAGTCCACGGCGCGTTATGCCAGCGAACTCGGCTACGACGTCGTTCTGGTGACAGATGCCATGACGGACCTCAACGCCGCTGCGCACGAGAACAGCGTCAAGACGATCTTCCCGCGTATTGGCGAGACGGTCACCACGGACGAGCTGTTGAAGGTGCTCGGTTAGGTGCAATTGTCAGCCTAAAGGAAGTGCTGGGATCGGCTTGATGTTCGGCGATCGTGATCGCTTCACGAAGTTGCTTGCCTAGCGTTTCTCATGCCGGGGCAGGGATATTTTGTCGCCGTTGACAGGGTTGCTCTTCGGGAAGGGCAGCGCGCGCATCCGTTCGATCATCGCGGCAGTTGGCGGCTCACGGCAGATATCCCAGTGCTGCCCCTCGGGATAGGCACCGACGACAAGAAAGTCGTTGGAAGCATCGACGCGGCAATGACCGGTGCCCACCGGCAATAGGATGACATCGCCAGCCTTCACTTCGATATCGTGCCCTCCGGGTCCGCCCAGAACGAGTCGCGCCCAGCCGGTGGCGAAGCCGAGCACTTCGTGCGCCGTGGAGTGGTAGTGGTGATAGTCGAAAACGCCATCGCGCCATTGCGGTGGCCATCCGTTGGTTGCGAAGGTCGCCTCGATGTTCGACGCGAGATCGTCGCCCTCAATGACATTCCTATAGACGAGAACGGGATACGCCTCGTTGTTAGGCACCCAGCCGTTGCGATGCATCCACACTGTTTCAGGCTCGGCACTCTGCTTCGGTGTCATAGCGCTGCACTCCGTCGGTGTCGTGGGCGGCAAGCATGCGACAAGCGCACGTGATGGCAGCGCCCAGGCGAGCCGGCCTACTCGTGATGCCCGTGCGCATCGTCCGCAGCGATCCCGCCGCCGAGGCCCAACCCTGCGCCGGCCGCCATACCGCCGCCCATGCCACCGCCCACGCCGCTGCCTTTACCTGCGCCACCGCCTTCAGCCTTCGCGCCGCCATCGGCCTTTCCCTTCGCCGCCACCACGCGCGCGGGCCCCTGGTTCGGAATGGCGATCTTCCGCGACACCGGTTCCAGGTCGAGGACTTTCCGAATGAAGTTACGCAGCGAAACGACGAGGTCGTGCATGTGCACCGGGCGTCCCTCGACCATCTCGGTGGCGGCTCGGGCCGCCAGCGCCACCTGTTCTTCGGTGCCGAGCAGGATGATGTCCGAAAGGGCCGCTTCCACCGCATCGCGAACCCGGCGCGCCCGGTCCGAGCCCGAAGCGAACTCACCCGCAGAGCCTTCAGCCGAGGCGGCACGAAGTCGCAGGTCGCGCATATGGGTGGGGTCGACCGCGAGATTACCGGTGAACGAGCCGCCCAACGTCTTGTAGGCAGCGATCAGGGTGCGCAGTCGCTCATTGATCTGTCGGTTTTCCCGTTCTCGGCGTTGCTGCACCGTCTGCATGGCCAGCAAACGGATGCCCACGCCTATGAGGGTGATGACGGCCAGCCCGAAGAGGGTGGAGAGCAGGCCCTGCCATGAACTGAAGTCGAGATTGCGCATGTGAGCCATCCTCGCCCAGGCCATGCGATTTCCTTGCGAAGAAAAGGCGTGCTGCCCACCTTCGCCGCTGCGCGTCGGCCGTCTGGCATCGGGGATGGCGTGAGCTGACGCGGCTGTGCGCCGGTTTGGACCTGGACCAGGTGTGCGCGATTCGGCACCACCCGTGCCCGGTCAGCGTCTTCGCGATGTGCCGTACAATGGCCGACCACGGCAATGAACGAAACCGGTCAGGTCCATATGCTGCTCATGATCGACAACTACGACTCCTTCACCTTCAACCTCGTCCAGTACCTGGGCGAGCTGGGGCAGGAGGTCAAGGTGGTTCGCAACGATGCCCTCACTGTCGCGGATATCCGCGCCCTGGCACCCTCGCGCATCATGATCTCGCCGGGCCCAGGCACGCCGGACGATTCGGGCGTGTCCATGGATATCCTGCGGGAGCTGGCCGGCGAGTTACCGATCTTCGGGGTCTGCCTCGGCCACCAGGCCATCGGGCAGGTGTTCGGCGGCACGGTGATCCGGGCGCGCGAGATCATGCACGGCAAGACCTCGCCGGTGCGCCATCGGGGGCAGGGTGTGTTCGCCGGGCTGCCCGACCCGTTCGAGGCCACGCGCTACCACTCGCTGGTGGTCGAGAAGGGCTCGGTGCCCGATTGCCTTGAGGTCACCGCCTGGACGGAGCGCGAGGACGGTTCGATCGACGAGATCATGGGCCTGCGCCATCGCACGCTGGATATCGAGGGCGTGCAGTTCCATCCGGAGTCGATCCTCACCCAGCACGGTCACGACCTGTTGCGCAATTTCCTCGGCATGCCGCTGCCGCTCGCCGCGTAACGACAAGGATTCACGCGCCATGCCGATGACCCCCTCCGAGGCGCTGCAGCGCACGATCGAGCACCGCGAGATCTTCCACGACGAGATGATCGAGCTGATGCACCAGATCATGCGCGGCGATGTCAGCCCGCTGATGACGGCCGCCATCCTTACCGGCCTTCGGGTGAAGAAGGAAACGGTGGGCGAGATCACCGGCGCGGCGCGCGTGATGCGCGACCTCTCGGCGCGTGTGGACGCTGGCACCCACCCGCATTTCGTCGATATCGTGGGTACGGGCGGCGATGGCGCGTCCACCTTCAATATCTCCACGGCATCCATGTTCGTCGCCGCCGCCGCCGGTGCGCGGGTGGCGAAGCACGGTGGCCGCAGCGTGTCGTCCAAGTCCGGCAGCGCCGATGTGCTGGAGGCCCTGGGCGCGCGGATCGACCTGCTGCCGGCCCAGGTGGCCGTCTGCATGGCCGAGGTGGATATCGGCTTCATGTTCGCGCCGAACCACCATCCCGCGATGAAGGTGGTCTCCCCGGTCCGGCGCGAGATGGGTGTCCGCACCCTCTTCAACATCCTCGGTCCGCTGACCAATCCCGCCGGGGCGCCGAACATCCTGATGGGCGTGTTCCATCCTGACCTGGTCGGCATCCAGATCCGCGCGCTGCAGGCCCTGGGCGCGAAGCACGCCCTGGTGGTGTGGGGCCGCGACGGCATGGACGAGATCTCGCTGGGTGCCGCCACCCTGGTGGGCGAACTGCGCGACGGCGTGGTCCGCGAATACGAGATCGAGCCGGAGGATTTCGGGCTGGCCATGGCATCCAGCCGCAACCTGCGGGTAGAGGATGCCGAGGGCTCCATGGCGATGCTGGTGGACGCCATCTCCGGCGTGCCCGGCGTACCCCACGACATCGTCTGCCTGAATGCCGGTGCCGCCCTGTACACGGCGGATGTGGCGCCCACGATCCGGGCGGGTATCGATCTTGCCCGCCAGACGATCGCAAGTGGCGCGGCTCGTGCAAAAATGCATGCGTTCGTGGCCGCCACCCGGCGGCTCGGTGCCTGAGATCGCCGGGAATCCCCCTCTGCCCGGCCTTACCCAAGGAAGCGCTTCGATGCCCGACATTCTCCATCGCATTCTCGCCCGCAAGGCGGAAGAAGTAGCCGAACGCAAGCGTCATCGCTCGCTGGATGACCTCGCCGCAATGATCGCCGACCTGGAGCCCACGCGCGGCTTCGTGGCGGCCATTGACGCCAAGCTGCACGACGGCCAGCCGGCGGTGATCGCCGAGATCAAGAAGGCCAGCCCGAGCAAGGGGCTGATCCGCGCCGACTTCAATCCGGCGGAGATTGCCCGCAGCTACGAGCAAGGCGGAGCTGCCTGCCTTTCCGTCCTCACCGACGCCGATTTCTTCCAGGGCCACGAGGACTTCGTGCGCCAGGCGCGCGCGGCCTGCAAGTTGCCCATCCTGCGCAAGGATTTCATCGTCGACGAATATCAGGTGTACGAGGCACGCACCATCGGCGCCGACTGCATCCTGCTGATCGTCGCCGCGTTCGCCACCAAGACGGGCGACGATGTCATCCATGATCATGATGCCCTGCTCGAGCTATCCATGCTGGCCGCCGAACTCGACCTGGACGTCTTGGTCGAGGTCCACAACGAGGAAGAGCTCGAAGTCGCACTCGAACTCCCCGTGCCCCTCATCGGCGTCAACAACCGCAACCTGCGCACGTTCGAGACGTCGCTGGGCACCTCGCTGCGCCTGAAGGAACTGGTCGGTGACGGCACACTGGTCGCCGAATCCGGTATCCACAACCGCGAAGACGTCAAGATGCTGCGCGACAAGGGCATCGACTGCTTCCTGGTTGGCGAGGCCTTCATGCGCGCCGCCGATCCCGGCACGGAACTGCGCAAGCTGTTCGACACGCCCAGCCCGACGCACAAGCACTAGGCGCGGCATGGACCAGGGGAGTGAAACGACGGGGTCACCTGGCCCCGTCGCCGACGTGCGTCGCGTCGTCCTGTTCGACTTCGACGGCGTCATCGTGCGCCACCAGACGCTCGAGCTGTATTTCCGCGAGTGTCTTTCCGGCGCCGGTCGCTGGCGCCTGTTGCTCGGCCTGCCTTTGCTGCCCTTCGTTCCTTTGCTGCTGCCGACCGTGGCGGGCAGCCGCCTCCTCGGGCGCGTCTTCCTGCGCGTGGTGACCTTCGGCCGGCGGGAAGCCAGTTACCGTCGCCGGGTCGGTGCGTTCGCCAGGGTCTACGCGCGGCGCCCCGGCGTGTTCCTGCGCGATGCGGTAGCGACGTTGCGCCGGCACGTCGCCCTGGGCGACCGGGTCGTCATCGTCAGCGGCAACGACCTCACGATGGTCGAGTCCATCCTGGACGAGGTGAGCCTGGCCGGTTACGAACTGATCGCGTCGTCCACGCGTGGCGGCCCGCTGGGGGTGCATTTCACCGTGCACAACGTCGAAGGCATGAAGGTGCGCAATCTCGACAAGGCCGGCATCCCGCGGCCCTGGGCCCTGGCCTACAGCGATTCCCTTTCCGACCTGGCCATGCTGCGCGCCGCCGACAAGGCGGTGCTGGTCAATCCATCGCCCAAGATGGAGAGGAAGGCCCGCCGCGCCCTGGGCGATCGGCTGGACGTGCTGCACTGGTTCTGACCCAAGTACGGCAAGCGCCTCAGCGCAGGAAGTACGAGCCCAGCTGGTAGAGGCTGATACCCACGATCAGGCAACCCACCGCGACCATGACGTAACGGGGCGGCAGGTGCCTGACCAGCCACGCGGCGATCGGCGCGGCGATGACGCCGCCCGTGAGCAGGCCCAGCACGATGGGCCAGTGCTGCACGCCCATGTGGAAGATCAGCGTCGACGAGATGGCGATCGTCACCACGAACTCCGCCGCGTTCACCGTGCCGATGGTCTGCCGCACGTCCCCGCCCCTGGCCAGCAGCGTGGAGGTGGCGATCGGGCCCCAGCCACCCCCGCCGATGGCGTCGAGCAGCCCGGCGCAGAAGCCCAGGATGCCCTTGTGCCGGACCCGATGGCGCGAAACGGTGCGGCCCGTGGCGCGCACCAGCACCACCATCCCCAGGACCAGCAGGTAGGCATAGACGAAGGGCTTCAGCACGTCGCCGTCGACACTGGCCAGGAACCAGGCCCCCAGGATGCCGCCCACCACCCCGGGAATGGCCAGGCGGCGGAAGGTCTTCCAGTCCACGTTGCCGAAGAAGGCGTGGGCCCCGCCCGATACCCCGGTGGTGAACACTTCGGCCGTATGTACGGTGGCGCTCGCCACCGCCGGGGGCAGGCCGAGTGCGAGCAGCACGGCGTTGGACACGAGTCCATAGGCCATGCCCAGCGCGCCGTCGACCAGCTGGGCGAGCAGGCCGACGCCGGCGAAGATGAGGAACTGGCTCCAGTCCATGCGCCGTCGTTGTCGTGGATGGTGGGACACACCATAGCCCACCGACATGCGTGCCGGGAATGAAGGGGTTGCCCGTATCGCTTGCGTGCGACATCCCGCCGCCGCTAGCCTCGGCTTCCGACCCCTTGCGCGGATGCCCGATGTACCTCTCCTCCCTGCGTGAACTTGCGCTAGGCAGCCGGCTCAAGGCGCTCAGCGATCATTTCTACCAGGCGGTGGACGAGGTTTACCGGGCCTGTGACGCGGGCATCGAGTCGCGCTGGTTTCCGGTGCTGCGATTCCTGCGCGATGTCGGGCCCACCACCGTGACCGAAGTGGCCTCGGCCATCGGGCAGACGCATTCGGCAGTCAGCCAGCTGGCGGATCGACTGGTGGAGGCGGGCATGGTGGTTCGCCATCGCGACCCGCGGGACGGCCGGCGCAGCGTGCTGGCGCTGACCGACGCGGGGGAGTCGGCGCTCGGTGCGTTGGGGCCGGTATGGCTATCCATTCGCCGCGGCATGGCGGCGTCCATGGGGGCCCGGGGGCTGGCGCTGCTGGAGGCGATCGACGGCTGCGAACAGGTCCTGGCCGAGCGTCCACTGGTCGCGGCCATCCTCGACCAGCGCGCGGCGCTGGCCAGCGAAACCGTGCGTATCGTTCCCTACGAGCCGGCGCTGGCACCGCATTTCCAGCGCCTCAACCAGCAGTGGCTGGAACGCCATTTCCGGGTCGAGGACGTCGACCGGGCCTTGTTCGCCGATCCGGAGGGGAAGGTGCTGGCCCGCGGCGGCACGATCCTGTTCGCGCTCTACGCCAGCGAAGTCATAGGCACCTGCGCTTTGCTGCACCATGGGGGCGGGGTCTACGAGCTGTCGAAAATGGGCGTGGACGAGAACTACCGAGGGCTGGGCGCGGGCCGCAAGCTGCTCGACGCGGCGATCGCCGACTACCGCGCCCGGGCGGGTACGGAACTGTTCCTGGAATCCAACAGCCGGCTGGCGAGGGCCCTGGGCATGTACCGGCGCGCCGGGTTCGAGTTGCAGCCGGCACTGCGTCCGGGCTCGCACTACGAGCGCGCGGACGTCCACATGATCTACCGGGGCGGCTGAGCCGCGCCCTGGGGCCTAGCGGGTGCCGCGCACCACGATGGTCTTGCCCGCCACGTCGATCATCCGCTCTTCCTCCAACTGCTTGAGCACGCGTCCCACCATTTCGCGCGAGCAACCCACGATCCGGCTGACCTCCTGTCGGGAGATGCGTATCTGGGTGCCGTCCGGGTGGGTCATGGCGTCCGGCTCCTGGCACAGGTCCAGCAGCGTGCGGGATACCCGGTTGGTCACGTCCATGAAGGCCATGCGGCTGACTTGGCGCGAGGTGCGCAGCAGGCGATGGGTCAGCTGGGAACCTATGGCGAACAGCAGCTTGGGGCATTCGGCGGCGAGCGGGCCCTCCAGCAGCTGGAACAGCCGCTCGTAACTGATCTCGGCCATCTCCACCGCGGTGCGGGTGCGCACCAGCGACTCGCGCTGGGCCTGCTCGACGAACAGGCCCATCTCGCCGATGAACTGCCCCCGGTTGATATAGGCCAGGATCAGCTCACGGCCTTCCTCGTCCTCGGTGCACACCGCCAGCGAGCCTTCGACCACGTAGTAGAGGGTGTTGGCCGGATCGCCCGGGCGGATGATCGCGGTCTTGCCGGGGTAGCGGCGACGATGGCATGCGTCCAGGAAGCGGCCCATCGCGATGGGGTCCGGCGCAAAGCCCGTCGGCGCTTGCGAACGTTCGAAAGCCTGTTGAAGCAAGTATTTGAGTTGGGCCACAGCTGATTCCGATGGGTCGCAATGGCATGGCAGCCCCGGATGAGTGTATGCCGACGGTTTTCCGTCAGGCGTCGCCTACTTGCCATGTGTCGGGGCGATTATTGCAGACAACCGGGGCACAAAATCCACAAATTAAATCGATCCACCCCGGGCATGTTCAATTCCTGAGCGTCTTGCCTCATAATTTCACCCCCTCGGCGTAGGGACCCTTTGTCTTATGCCGTACACAAGCGCCGGGCAGAATGACGCCCCGTCGCTTACATCATCTGCGGGGACCCTAGCTGCTAACCCGCGTCTACTGCTGGCCGTTCCTCCCGGCCTCGGAGAGTCGCTGTGGTCAAACCGCTCCCCCGCCTTCGTCTGCAAGGTTTCAACAACCTCACCAAGGCGCTCAGCTTCAACATCTACGACATCTGCTACGCGGTGTCCGAACAGCAGCGACAGAATTACATCGAGTACATCGATGAGCAGTACGACGCCGATCGCCTGACCCAGATCCTCACGGATGTGGCCGAGATCATCGGCGCCAACATCCTGAACATCGCCCGCCAGGATTACGACCCGCAGGGCGCGTCGGTCACCATCCTGATCTCGGAAGAGCCGGTGGTCGAGAAGCTGGGCCGCGACACCATCTCCGGTGCCGTCGTCGCCCACATGGACAAGAGCCACATCACCGTCCATACCTACCCGGAAACGCATCCGCACAACGGCATCGCGACGTTCCGCGCGGACATCGACGTCGCCACGTGCGGCGTCATCTCGCCGTTGAAGGCACTGAACTACCTGATCGACAGCTTCGAGTCGGACATCGTGATCGCCGATTACCGCGTGCGCGGCTTCACACGCGACGTGAAGGGCAAGAAGCACTTCATCGACCACAAGATCAATTCGGTGCAGGACTACCTCGCCAAGCACATCCGTCAGAAGTACGAGATGTTCGACGTGAACGTCTACCAGGAAAACATCTTCCACACCAAGATGCACATCAAGGATTTCGACCTCGACACTTACCTGTTCGAGGCCCAGGCCGACGATCTTTCCTTCAAGGAGCGCCAGCGCATCGAATCGCTGCTGCGCCGGGAAATCGAGGAGCTCTTCCACGGCCGCAACCTGATGTGATCCACGAAACCCCGCGAAAGCGGGGTTTTTTTTGCCCGTCGTTTGTTCAGGCCGGCGCCGTCGCCCGGATGAAGTCGATGAAGGCGCGCAGGGGTGCGGGCACCAGGCGTCGTCCGGGGTAGTAGAGGAACGGTCCGGGGAATGACAGCCACCAGGGCGCCAGCACGGGTTCGAGCGCGCCGCTGTCCAGGTGCGGCCGCAGCCAGTCCTCGAACAGCATGACGATGCCCGTGCCGGCGATGGCCGCATCCACCGCGAGGTCGGCGGCACCGCCGATCCGGACCACCAGTGGGCCGGTCGGCTCGACCCAGACCGTCTCGCCGTCCTTTTCAAATTCCCAGGCGGGCATGTTGCCGCTGGCGAACCGCCCGCGCAGGCAGGCGTGCCCCAGCAGTTCGCGTGGGTGCGCCGGGCGGCCGTGGCGATCCAGGTACGCCGGCGAGGCGGCCGTGGCGAAGCGCTGGACCCGGGGGCCGATCGGTATCGCGATCATGTCCTGCTCCAGGCGCTCGTCGTAGCGGATGCCGGCGTCGCAGCCGGCCGCGAGGACATCGACGAAGCTCTCGTCCGTGAGGACCTCGAGCCGGATATCCGGATAAGCCGCCAGGAAGGTTGGGACAAGGGCCGGCAGGACCAGCCGGGAGGCGCTCATGGGAACGTTCAGGCGCAGCGTGCCGGCTGGGCGGTCGCGGAAGCTGTTGACGACATCCAGCGCCTGTCCCACCTCGGCCAGGGCCGGCGCGAGGCGATCGAGCAGGCCGCGACCGGCCTCGGTCGGTGCCACGCTGCGCGTGGTGCGGTTCAGCAGGCGCACCCCGAGACGGGCCTCCAGCCGGCGGACCGCCTCGCTCAGGGCGGAGGCGCTGCCGCCGCTCAGGCGTGCCCCTTCGCGAAATCCGCCGGCCGTCGCGACAGTGACGAAGGCATGCAGGTCGCCGAGGTCCGCTTTCATGGTCATCTCCGATACGTTGATTGTGCGGAATGCGGGACAAGCCGTGCCGATTGTGCCCTCTTATCGGCTTATCCGTCGGCGCCTACGCTACGTACTCACTTAACCGGAGTTCTTCCATGACCACGATCCAGACGTCGGGCACCTTCCATCTCGGCGACCTTCCGGTCCATCGGCTGGGCTACGGGGCGATGCAGCTGGCCGGCCCGGGGGTGTTCGGCCCACCGAAGGACCGCGATGCCGCGTTGGCCGTGCTGCGTGCCGCCGTGGAACAGGGCGTGGACCATATCGACACCAGCGACTTCTACGGTCCGCATGTCACCAACCAGCTGATTCGCGAGGCCCTGCATCCGTACCGCGACGACCTGGTCATCGTGACCAAGATCGGCGCGCGCCGCGACGAGAAGGGCGGTTGGCTGCCCGCCTTCTCCCCGGGGGAGCTCACCGCCGCCGTGCACGACAACCTGCGCAACCTGGGCCGGGACGTGCTCGATGTGGTGAACCTCCGGGTGATGTTCGACACCCATGGCCCCGCGGAAGGGTCCATCGCGCCCATGCTGGAAACGGTGGCGGCCCTGCAGCAGCAGGGCCTGGTGCGGCACATCGGGCTGAGCAACATCACCCCGGCCCAGCTGGCCGAAGGCCGTGGCCTGTGCGACATCGTCTGCGTCCAGAACATGTACAACCTGGCCCAGCGCGCGGACGACGCGTTCATCGACGACCTGAAGGCGGCCGGTATCGCCTACGTGCCCTTCTTCCCGCTGGGCGGGTTCAGTCCACTGCAGTCGGATACGCTGAGCGGCATCGCCACGCGTCTGGGCGCAACGCCCATGCAGGTGGCCCTGGCGTGGTTGCTGCACCGCTCGCCGAACATCCTGTTGATCCCCGGCACGTCATCGGTCGCCCACCTGACCGAGAACCTGGCCGCCGCCGATCTCACGCTGGACGCCGATGTGCTGCGCAAACTGGACGCCGTGGGCAAGGCGGCCTGACCGGAGCCGCCTTCACGCACGCATGCCTAGGATGTCGGGCATGCGCGCGCTGCTGCTTTTCGTCCTCTTGCTGTCCGTCGTCGCCCTTGTCTGGACGAGGGGCTGGCGGCCGCCGGATCGTTACAACCCGTGGGCGCCGCTGGACCTCACTGCGCCACCGGATGTCTTTCTTCGCTACAAGCTGGATCGCCTCGGTGGCAACCCCGCGATGTGCCGGGCCGCCCTCCGGCATGCCGGCGCCGTCTTCGTTCCGCTGGTCGACCACGAGGAAGCCGGCGGCTGCGGCTGGAGCGATGCCGTGCGCGTGTCCGCCCTGGGCGAGGCGCGGCTGGGGTCGCCCGTCATGCTTACCTGCCCGTTAGCCGCCGCGATGGTGCTATTCGAGCGGAGGGCGCTACAACCGGGCGCCGGGGCGGCGTTCGGTTCGCCCGTGCGCGTGATCGAGCATGTGGGCAGCTACGCCTGCCGTAATGTCTATCACCGCAACGATGCGCCGCTGAGTCGCCACGCGCGGGCCGACGCGATCGATCTCACGGCGTTCCGCCTGGCCGATGGCCGGCGCATCGTCGTCGCGCGTGACTGGAGCGCCCCGCGCGAGGGGCTTTTCCTGCACGGGCTGCAGGCCGACGGTTGCGGTTATTTCGGCGCGTTGTTGGGGCCGGATTACAACGCCGCCCACCGCACGCACTTCCATGCGCAGGGAAGCGGCTACGGCGGTTGCCGCTAGATGCGGTAGGCCACGGTCTTCATCACGGCCGAGGCCGCCTGCATCAAACGGGGCAGGGGCCAGGGCAGCGCGATGCCGCCACGGGCCTGTGCCGCGTCCGCGTGGCGCACCTCGTCTTCCTGCATGCGCGCGAGGATCGCCCGGGATCGTTCGTCCTGCGGTGGCAGGCGCGTGAGATGCTCGGCAAGGTGCGCTTCCACCTGGCGTTCCGTTTCCACGACGAAACCCAGGCTGATCGGATCGCCGATGGCCGCGGCCGCGACACCGATCGCATAACTGCCCGCATACCACAGGGGATTGAGCAGGCTGGGGCGGCTGTCGAGCTGGCTGAGCCGCTCCGCACACCAGGCCAGGTGATCCGTTTCCTCGCGGGCGGCGTGCATCAGGTGTGCGCGGGTTTCGTCGGTGCGCGCCAGGGCGGCCTGGCCGACGTAGAGCGCCTGCGCGCACACCTCGCCCACATGGTTGATCCGCATCAGTCCGGCCGCGTGGCGGCGCTCCCTTTCCGACATCGGTGCCTCGGGCACGGTATCGCCGGGCGACGGACGCGCCGCTTCCGGCGAGCCCGCGACTGCCTCCATGGCGCGCTCCACACCGGCCAGCAGGCGATCGAGGGGGCTGAGCGTGCGAACGGACATGATCGAAAACTCCTGACGAAACGGGATACCTCACGTTACAATGCGCGGGTAACGGGAAAAGGTGAAGTCGCTGCGGCCGCTTGTCGCGCCAGTCGTCCTTTCGCTTCCCGAGGCTTGTGAAACGGGCCGTTCATCATGTTATGATTGTCGGCCCGAAGCTCACCTGCACGGTGGGCTTGCGCGATGAGGGAAAAGTCCGCTATTCTCTCGCGCCTTTGCTTTAACCGATTCCGTGTTCCGCCCATCAAGGCGGCAAACCAGGTATTTGAAATGAAAACGTTCACCGCCAAGCCGGAAAGCGTCAAGCGTGATTGGTTCGTGGTCGATGCCACGAACAAGACGCTCGGTCGTCTCTCGACCGAGATCGCGCGTCGCCTCCGCGGCAAGCACAAGCCCGAGTTCACCCCGCACGTCGATACCGGCGACTACATCGTCGTGATCAACGCCGAGAAGGTGGCCGTGACCGGTGCGAAGCTGGACGACAAGATGTACCACCGCTTCACCGGCTACGTCGGTAACCTGAAGACCACCAGTCTCAAGGATCTGCTCGCCACGCACCCGGAGCGAGTCATCGAAATCGCCGTCAAGGGCATGCTGCCGAAAAACCCGCTGGGTCGTGCCATGTACCGCAAGCTCAAGGTGTACGGCGGCGCCGAGCACCCGCATACCGCGCAGCTGCCCCAGGCGCTGGAAATCTAAGGAAACGACATGGCTACCCAGCAGAATTACGGTACCGGCCGCCGCAAGACCTCCGCCGCTCGCGTGTTCCTTCGCAAGGGCACCGGTGGTATTGTGGTCAACGGCAAGCCGCTTGATCAGTTCTTCGGTCGCGAGACCTCGCGCATGATTGTTCGTCAGCCGCTCGAACTTACCGAAAATGTCGATAAGTTTGATATCATGGTGACGGTGGCAGGCGGTGGCATTACGGGTCAGGCCGGTGCGATTCGTCTCGGCATCTCCCGCGCCCTCGTCGAATACGACGAAGCGCTGAAGTCGCCGCTGCGCAAGGCTGGTTTCATGACCCGCGACGCCCGTGAAGTCGAGCGTAAGAAGGTCGGTCTCCATAAGGCTCGTCGCGCCACGCAGTTCTCGAAGCGCTAATACCGCTTCAAAGTTCGACGCTTCAAGGTCAGAGCGCGTCGAAACCCGCTTTATTGGGAGATCGTCTAACGGTAGGACGACAGCCTCTGACGCTGTCTATCTAGGTTCGAATCCTAGTCTCCCAGCCACATTGAGAAGGGCCCCGGTTTCCGGGGCCCTTTTCTTTTGGGGCAGATGCGGCGCCCGTCAACTTGGTTGGGCAACACCGTATGCGCCTCGCCCATCACTTACTTCGCCACCCCGTTTCCGGGATGTGGCACTTTCGCGCCGTCGTTCCGAAGGACCTGCGCCCGCTCTTCCGCCTGCGCGTCATCAAGCGGTCCCTTGGCACCCGTGATCCCAGGGAGGCCCGCGCCTGGTCTTACGCGATCAGTGGTCGCTATGCTCAAATGGTCGCCACCGCACGCGCCAGGATGAAGGCAGGGATGAGCGAGCAGGATGATGAGTGGGATCAGGACTATGTTGCTGGCATCTTCGGAGGCGACCAGCCCCGTCCTCGCCAGCCACCTCGGGCATCGAAGTGGGAAGTCGAAACTCCCGATGGCTTTCGGTTCAAAACCGATGGGTCAGACCGCGACCACCAGCACGGGATGGAGGCTCTGCGAGCTGTCCTTGATGCCCGCACGCATCTGCCTGCCACTGCCGCTCCTCGCCATAGCGGCTCCCGCCTCACCCTGGCCGACGCCATCCAGGCCTATTCGGAGGTCGAGGCAAAGGCGATGAAGCCCAACACCTGGGGCCAGCGCCGGCGGGCACTCGATCAGTTCGCCAAGGCGATTGGTCCCACGGCTTGGGTGGTCACCATCACGCGGCCGAAGGCGAGCCGGTGGAGCGACGATCTCCTGCGCTCGGGCCAGAGCAAGCCCTATGTCGCGAATCAGGTCAGCCATGTCGCCCAGCTCTTCGAAACCCTGATCCAGAAGGGTGTGATCCAGGACAACCCGGTAAAGGGACTGGTTGTCGCGAAGAAGGCGGAAAAGGCCGCTCGCAGAAGCAGCGGACACGGTTGGGAGCCCTTTGAAGAGCCGACGCTTAAGCGCATCTTTGACCCGGAGAACTTCAAGCGTATCCGCAAGGACCATGTCCGCTGGGGCGCCATCATCGGGCTCTACACGGGGGCGCGCGTGGGCGAGATCGCACAACTGTTCCTGCGCGATTTCGTCGTCATGGATGGCGTGCCGTGCGTGAAGATCTGCGCGGATTCAGACGGCCAGAGCGTCAAAACCGGCGAAGGTGGTGAGCGCCTCGTGCCGCTCCATCCGGACCTGCTTGCCCTGGGCGTCATGGAGCGTGTCGAACGGCTCCGCGCTTACGGGCATGAGCGATTTTTTCCGCAGATGCGCATTGATAGCGCGGCCGGCAAGGGAAACTCGATCAGCAAGGGATTCAACTATTACCTCGGCACCATCGGAGTGAAGCCCCGGCGTGCCGCCGGCATCATCGGAATCCACTCCCTTCGAAAGACGCTGATTCAGCAGCTTCAGGGTTGGTTGCCGCTGCCGGCAGAGCGTCGTCGTGCGCTTGTGGGGCATGAGAATGGCGACCCGGCGCCGGACACGCATGCTGGCTCTTACATGCGAGCCTGGAAACCGGAGGAGTTGGCCGCGTTTTTTCCGGGGTTGCCATGGGCGAACTGGCTCTTGCTAGGTGCTGTCCGTAGCCTTCTCGCCTAAGCAACGCTAATCGTTTTTACAATGTGGATTGGAGACGTTCGATGGCTTATCCCTGGGACGAAATCATAGGAAGCGTGGCGGGGCCCTACTACGCTATCAAGGCGAAGCGACTGGAGGGGCAGAAGATCGTTTTCGACGGACTTTTTGTCTATCTGCTTAATGGTTTCGTCAAAAAATGCGACTTCGAAGAAGAGGCGATCAACTACGCCGTTGAGCAAAACAACAAGTTCCGATCGGCGGGGCTAGCCTGGCCGCGGCCAACTAAAGCACGCGTCAACAGGGTGCTCGTATCAGAGGCGTGGGGGCAGGTCGTCGAGGTTGTTGATTACTTGATCGATGAGAACGGAAACGAGACGCCATTCGCTCCAAGTTTTGAAACTTGGACCAAAGCTGGGGCAGTCAAGCACACAACCTTGGCCGAGGCTCATGCCGACTTGAAGGTTAAACGACCGCGGCGGCTTACACCGAGGTAAGTCAATCAGCTTCCTGGCTCAAGCGACGGATTAGATGGACAGTCGAAACGGATTGGCTGTGGCCAACCATCGGCGTCTGCCAGCACCAGTTGCGCAAACCCTAGAAGACGAGGATCGAAGCGTTCTTCGAAAGTGCTGTCATCGTCCACAAAGGAGCCCGTGTCTTTAGAGAGGCTACCCTCTCTGGTATCGGACCTGCCGGGAACGAGGGACGGGTGAGTGCCGACACTTTGGTGAGTCATTGAGGGTCTCCTTGGGGGCTCTGAGACCCTAGGCCGAATGATTGGACTGTCAAGACCATATCGAGGCTATCTGCCCGGAAACGCTCATGTTGGCCAAGGAGATAACCATGGCGCGGTCTAAGCCAAAGGCCCCGGTGGGCGACGACGCGAGCGATGTAAGTCCGTCGCCCATCGTCTGGTCCGCCTCGATCGCCATGCGCGCCGATGGCACCCTAGAGGTTCATGTCAAAGGAGAGACCGGCCACCAGATGATGAAGGCCGCCATGGACGAACTGCGGGCGATCGAGCGGCTCCGAAAAGAACCCGCTTATAACTTCGGCAGGCTTCGGGGATCGAGCGATTAAATGCTGTCGCGGAGGTAACTGCGGGGCCCGTTTCAGCGGGATCTAGGCATCGTCCAAGAGACGATCCAGCGCCCGGCTCAGCCGCTCATAGGACGCCCCGACCCCGATGGCAGGCCGATCCCTGGCCTCTGCCAGGCGCCGCCCGAGATCCTCAGCCAGGGTGGCAATCCCGCTAAGGTCCCTCGACCGGGCCAGTCCGGCGATAAGGGCCGCCCGAAACCTCGCCTCATCGCCATCGCGGTCGAGCAGGGCGGCGCCCAGGGCCTGCGCCTCTGCGATCAGCTCGGCGTAGAGAAGGATTGCGGCTTCGCGGTCGCGGTCAGCATTCATCCGATCGGAATCATCCATCAGCATGCCCTTCAGCAAGGTCAGCGGACAGGTCCCACTAGCCCTCAACGTCGCTTTTTGGCCTTCGCATCAGCCAACTTCTTTTCATTTTCACGTTTTTTTCTATCCTTCTTGCGCTTCTGACGATCCTTGTCCTTCTCGGCGGACACATAGATTTTATGAAGCCGCTCCCACCAGACAAAAAAGAAATGCGTTTGAAGGATGTAGCCCCACGCATGCGATTTCTGGCCACCGATTCGAAATCGAAAAAGGGTGTCGAATTGGCCCAGTCCGATCTCGTGCCATCGTTGGATTGCCTCAGGGGCAATGCTGCCAAGGTCTTGCTCGTGGTGCATGCGGTGGCTGCCGCCAGAGTTGAGACTTTCGATTTCGCCCCACGTCAGTGGGGCAAGCATCTCCATCCCAGGATAGATCGTCTCTTTCCACTCCCCATCTGCCCACTTACGTGGCTCACCCCAGCTCCACTCCCCAACCTTGTCGCTGGCAGTGATGCACCAAGTCATGCGCTCTTGATGGCGACTAAAGGTGTCGGCAGCGGGCGCCTTCGGCGTCACCGCGACAGGGATCACAGAGGCGGTTCTTGGAGTGTCGCTGGCTAGATCATGGCCTGAGGCCACTCGTGGAACGCTGACAAATGCGGTCCTGACGACGATTTTTGGCTCTTGCTCAACATTCATCCGGGCAAGAATCTTCTTCTTGCTCTCCTCGAACTTGATCCGCTGTTCTTCCTCTCTGCGTGCGCGTTCCTCGCGTCTCTTTCCCATCGCTGACTAAAGCGACGAGTAATATTCAGCGATGGCAGCGTCGGAGATCACGGCGTTGGAGTTCGCACCGGGCGGCAGGCCGCCCCGCGCCTCCAGCCATGGACGTTCCTGATGAGTAAGGTTGCTGAGCCAGTGCGCCGACTTGTCGCCATAGAAGTCGAGGACCTTTTTGATCGTCGCTTTTTCATCTTTGGAGAGGTTCTGGACGCTCCCATCCTTAAACATGTCGGCGTCGACCTTGAACTCGCCACGGTGACGGTTATACAGGGCGGGAACGACGGGACCGTTCGCCCAAGCTTCGAACTGATTGGTGATGAGCGGCTCCTCGTCCCAGACCAGATGCCAGGCATGCGAGTAGTAAACGAGCTTCTGCAGCTTCATGGCAGACATGCTTCCAGTTTTCTCGGTAATGAACCGAGCAACATCAAAGACGGTGGCCATGGCAGTTTCCTCAAGGCGCCCTTTGCGGGCGCTAAAAATCTCTCAACCTCAGAATGTTACCACCCTGGTGACTGAACTCTGTTAAGGCTTTACATCCATCTTAGGCAAAAAATGCGTCCCCACAAGGGGGTGCCTCCGGGGCCGTTCGAGCCCCAGGGCGCGGCTTACGTTCCGGAGCAAGGAGCCAGCGGAGAAGGGTGGAGATGAACCACCGCCAGGGCGTGGCTCCGGGCCTCGTTGCCGCGTGCTTCCCGGCTACAGCCGCGGTTTACAACGACCTTCATGGCCTGCGAGATAAGCGCACCCCGGCGTGGCCTGACACCGCGGGGTGGGGGCGTCACCCATCGCCTCAGCGATCCCGTGGCTGCTTTCTTCCGCGATCTTGAACCTTTCGGCGAAATATACCTCTTCTGCATCGGTCGCCATCTGACGTGATGACGCTGCGTATCCGGCCAGGACATCCACTTGGGACGAGCCGGCTGCCTGGGCCTTGCCCAGCCATTCCTCGTCCTCATTGGCCAAGTTCTTAAGGCGTTCGAGTTCTTCGTAGGTCACAACATTCCCTGTAGTTAGGCGCACACCAAGCTATCGGCCGTCATCCTCCGAACTTGAAGAAATGAAGCTGCCAGGCGGAAACCGAGAGCAAGAGCGCGTCTATGTGTTGTCCCAACACGCCGCTAAAAGCAAAAGTCACCAGCAACTGCTGAAAGTCAAAATCCTTCCTTCCGTCAGGGGCCAAGTATGTCCATGTTGTCCCCGCAGGTCTGGCGTTCGACTTCCTGAAGTTGCGTCATGTTCCAGTAACCAGTGGACCCTTGCCGCATTAGGGAAACCTGCGCGGTGATCTTTGCTCGAATGCTGCGGCACGCGGCCGCCGTGCGGACGGCCGCGCGGTCCTCCGGCGCGATCCGGACCATGTCGTTGTCCGTCAGCACCATGCGCCCATCGCTGGCCTTATAGGCGTTCCAGTCGGCCGCAAGGGCACTGATATGTTCCTTTGGCATTGCCTCTGCGGCCGCCTCGCAGTCGAGCGCCGCGATGCCAGATTGATCCTGAGAGCGCACCAACTCCAGACAGAGCACCAGTTGCTGGTCCTTTGGAGGCAGCGTTCGGAGCCAGTCCTTTTTCTGGCCGTCCATCGAGTTCATCGCCCGTGCCCCGGCAGCAGCCGCCTCGGCCACAGTGGTGCCATGGATGATCCCTGGCGCCACGATCACCAGCGCGCTACTGAAGAAAAGGGTCGAGGCTCTTCGGCTCACATGAACTCCTTGTCCACTATCCCCCGTTTGCGAGATCGGCAGGATACAGGGTTCCTGTGCCCTTTCAGGAAGGAGCATCACCGCTGCCACAATCCCATATCCCTAGGGTGCTTGACACCTCCCGACCGTCTGCTTTGATGGGTGGCAATGGGGGCGGCGTGGTCGGACACGGCTGCGCCAGCCATAGACGGTCATAAGGCCGCGACCAACACGCCGCATTAGACGGCGGACAAGGGGACTGTTACATGGTGCTGCGCCACGCTCGCCCTCACCTAGAGATCCATAGCCGGTCGAAAGGCCATAGCGCCGTTGCCGGCGTCGCCTACCGCCTCGGGTTGAGGCTATGGGACGAACGCCAACAATGCTGGCACGACTACACCCGCCGGGCACTGGGCGAGGAGGTCGTCATGGCGATGACCGTGGCGCCCGATGACGCGCCCGAGTGGGCCACGGATCCGGGGCAACTCTGGAACGCGGTCGAGCTGGCAGAAAAGCGGAAGGACTCTCAGGTTGCCAGGGATTACAGGATTCCGGTCCCCCTGGGCCTCGATGACCAGCGCGCTGGACGCCTCGCCGAGAAGTTGGCCCGCTTCATCATGTCGGAGTTGGGCACCCCCGTCTCCGTCGGGCTCCATCGCGACGCCGATGCCGACGCCCTCGGCCAAGTGAAGCCGCCCGAAAAGCAGGGTTACCACGCGCACCTGTATTTTCCCTCTCGCCCCCTGGTCGTCAGTTCGCCCGAAGTCGAGGGCACGGGCACCGGCATGGCAACGGCAACCTTTGGCGCACGCCATCCGATGCTCGCCAGCAAGGCCCTGGGCCGGGGGATGGTGGAGACCTTCAACCGGGTCTGGGCTGAACTGTCTACCGAAGCCGCAGCGGATGCCGGCATCCATGCGCAGTATGACCACCGCAGTTACGAGCGCATGGGATTGGACCTGGCACCGCAGCCGACCCTGGGAGCGGGCGCCGTGGCTTTGGAACGAAAAGGTTTCTGGACTCGGAAGGGTGACGCGGTTCGGGATATCGTGGTGGCGAGCAAGGCCTACGAGTTGGCGCATGCGGAAGTCGTCGCGGTCCAACAGGCCGCAGCGGTGGCGGATGTGGCTCGAGAGCGTTCGGCGGGGGATAAGACAGAGGCAGAAGCGGGTCATCCGTCCGTTCCGGACACCGAGCGGGGCCTGGCACACCACGAAGTGCCGGCCAGCTCACGGGCGAGCACAGACCAACCCGATCTTGTCCTGAGCGCGCTCGCCCCCGACACGCCTCTGCTCGGGCGCTTTCAGGCCCTGGCCCCGCGGCCCTCGCCGGAGGATGGGGCCCGGTGGGCGCAGGTGCTTCGCCTAGTTCGGGTAATCCAGCGTGCGTTGCTGGTGATCCGGGAACTAACCGATCGTTTGGTGGATGCCGAGGGACGCGCCCGCCGCGCTAAGGCTGCGGAGCTAGAAGCCCGGTATGAACTGGATCAGGCCCGCCGACATCGGGCTGCAGCCACTGCACGGGCCGACAACTGGGCGAAAGCCCATCCGTTCCGTATGCGCGCCGGCAAGCTGGTCGGACGGCGCCCGGCTGCCTGGCGCGATCTGTCCCACGACATTCGTTTTCATCAGAAGGGGGTCCAGGCCACCAAGGACATCGTGGCCAAACAGGCCTTCGAGGTGACAGCGCGCCAGGGCAAAGTAGGGGCGATCAAGAACCGTGTAACTACAGCTCGCGGTCGTCTCCGGACAGCTGCGGCGGGTCTGGGTCAGCTTGGGCCGGACTACCTTCCCCCGTTGCTGGCGGTATTGAGTCCGGAGCAGCGGATCGAGCTGGAGCCGACCTTGGCAGGGTTCGATCTGCCGACGGTGCCGGTCGCGGTTCGGCTGGACGAGCAACTTGCGTATCGACCGCCATTGCCTCGGCTGGGTCGGTGACTGGTGAGGGTGGGCGACGCATACGATTCATCCACGCGGGTGGTTTAAATCCGCCAGCAGACTGCGTCGCGCTTTCGGCCAAACGCATCGCATACGCGTGAGCCAAGTCAGGCTGAGACATGGCGGCCAAATGGTGCTGATTCGGCCAGTTCTTAAGTTGGGCCAGAATGTTTTCCTTCGGTGTTTTCAGTAGCGATTTATGGAAGAAATCGTAGAGATCCAGAGGGGATTTCGATGGCGGATTGTAATCTCGAACCTCTCCAAAGAAGGTCTCGGGATATCTTCGCCACGCGGCCAGCTCTTCGTCAGAAATCGGCAGGAAGGTGATGCCCCGGGTGCCATCGTCCAGGCATATCGCCGCGGCAACCTGTTTGTCTTGCTCCATGACGCAAGCATCTTCGAGAACGCCGCTGATGCCAGGCTCGACCTCGTATCGGGCACCGATGCGGATGCGGTCGGGCCGATCGTCCAGTCCTGGCACTGTGCCGTCGAAGGTGGAGGGGATTGAAGCGTGTTCTGCGATCGAGCGCATCAAAATGCCCACTTCGCAATACCGATCCCGTTGTGCGATGGCCTCTGGCAAGGTCAACGGTTTGCCCATTCGGAAGTCGTCAATCTTGAAGCCTTCAATGACGCCGCCAGCATCCGGCACGATCTCATCCAGGTGATGGTGGTCGGGGAAGTTGGTCACCATCACCAGAGCTGGCGGGAGGTCCTTAGCGCCGGGACCTTCTTCAAACTTCCGAAGCTTGTTAATCGCCCGATTACGCCAGTCGTATTCATCCGCTTGAGTTTTTGGTTTGGCGGGGGTGTTGAGATCCACAAAAATCAGCCTGTCCAGATCGGTCGGCTTTTTGAGCGCATCCACCACGAGCGAAACGAACTTTCCCAGGTTCTTGCCGTGGTCTGACTTGGGATGGGGCTGACGAATCTTACATTCGACCCAGAACGACTTCCCGGTGGGCGGATAGGTCGCCACAAACTCACCGTGCCGATGTGAGCCATCGGTCTCGTCGGCCCATTGAAGAGTGAACCCGGCTCGGAGGAAGAAGGCCGCAACTCTCAGTTCGTAGCGCGCACCCACAAACTGATCCGCATGGCGCAGGCGATTGAAGAGGCGATCTCGGGCTGCTGCCTCCGGAGCGCTCTCTGTGTTGTGGTCGATCAAGTAGAGGTCATAGGCCAGACCAAGGTAGGCCGCCGCCACGCCGAAGGTGGGCATGCTGGAGACTTGGCCAGGACCGGTGCTGTGTTGCTGCTGGAGATAGCAAAGCTGCTGATACCACCGGATGATCGGATGACGATCTTCGCCGGGCTTTGCCATCTCAGCATTGCCCCAGGGTTCGCCCAAAGTGGTTTTTATGTGGCCGTGGAGAAAGTCCGGGAAAGTCTTCCATCGTCCTGTTACGAAGTTTCCGCCTACCGCAACAAGCCGGAGGTCGCCAACCTCCGTCGAAACAATCGGGTGCCCTTTGCCCTGCTGGCGACTGCGCTGAAGTTGCTCGGCTTCGACTTTTCGGAAGCCGGCAGCTGCCCGGGCTCGAAGCTCCGTCATCAACTGATCGCTGCCGTGGCAACGCTTGAACTTCTTGCCGCTACCGCAGGGGCAGGGTTCGTTCCGACCGATCCGAGTCATTCAGGGCGCCCTCCAGATGAGCAGGCTGGGCCGATCTTAAAACACGGCCGATGGTGAGCGCTCAACCTGCGGGAAAAGAGCTATCTCCGGTGGGCAGGCGCGGGCGCGGCCCCTTCCTCGGCTTGAACTCTGTGCCCTCCGCTAACGCGCGCGCCTCCCGCTCCCGCTCGGCGGCTGCGTGCTCAAGGTATCCAGCGAATCGACTGGACACATATGGCTCTAGTGCCAGCTCGGGGAACGGCAGGGCGTCGAGCACGCGCTGGCATTCCAAAACCGTGCCGTCGGCGATGTAGTTCCGGCGATCAATACTGACTCCGGTAGAGTGACCGTTGATCGCGCAGATGATGCTTTCCGGGACCTTGGTTCGATCCATGAGAGTTGTCAGGTTGTGCCGGAAACAATGGAGGGTTTTGCGCTTGCTGGTGATTTCGCAGGTCTTGCGCAGATGGGTGCCGTTGAACCACTCGCTCAGCGTTTGACCTGGGCCACCTTCGGCCCACCTTAGGCCTGGAAAGAGGACCTCGGAACCACTGGCCCTGACATCTGCCAGGTAGCGCTCAAAGCCGAGATCCAGGATGGCTCGCGGGATGGGAATGCGACGGATGCCGTAGTCGGTCTTGACGCTTTGGCCGGCGCGGTCCGCCGTGATATCGAAGGTCATGACATTCCGCTCCTGTCCCGTCTCGTCCAGATATGGGTCCACGCGCACATCGTCGAGGTAAAGCTGACAGATTTCATTGACCCGCATGCCAGTGAAGTGCGCGATGAGCGGCACCCAGTATTTGTGCGGGGAGATGAGCTTAGCCATATGTGTCGAAGCGAAGATCGTGGTCAGGTCGGCGTGGTGGAAGATGTCCTTTTTCTTCCGGCGCCGGCCATGCTCGTCCTTCGAATAGCGGGCGAGGTCCACATACCTAAACGGATTTTCGGCCAAATCCCCGGACTTGATCGCGGCGTTCATCAGCGCATTGATGTGGCCGAGGTGTTTGCGCTGGGTGCCCAGGCTGATCGGTGGCAGTTTCTCCCGCTTCGCCCGGGCGGCGACCGCCAGGGCATCGAGGCCATCGAGCTGGTGCAGGTGGTGCCGGCGTGCGGGCCAGATTGCCAAGAAGTCCGCAAAGTTGCTGGCATCGTCCGGGGTTAGGTCGGCCGCCGGCCGATCGCCCAGAACCTGGACGAGCAGGTCGAGCGCATAGCCGCGATCCCGCGTCGCTGGCGTCGCTCGTTTAGGCCCTCGGGCAACATTGGCGAGGTGGAGCCTGACCAGCTCCCCCAAGCGTTTGCCGGTGGCGCCCGCAGGTTGCGGTGCGGCGGCCGGCTCGGCCGGACTGCCTAGGGTATTCACCGAACCAGGCTCCAGAGCGGGCTCGGGCGCGGCTTCTTGGCTGACAGGTCCAGGTGCCGGAGCAAGTGGCGGCGTTGGCGCGGGGAGCGGCCGGCCGAAAACGCGGGCCAGTATGTCGTCCTCCAAGAGGGCGCGCGATTGCCCGGCGGCCACGGCCTTCTCTAGCCCCAGCCGCTCGCACAGTTCGAGCACGCAGGCATGCCCTTCTGCAGATCGGGGCGACAACCGGATGCCTTCCGGCCCGGCGTGGAAGTCATACAGCGGCGGCGGATAGGGAGCGGGGGAGGGGAAGGACGCGAGGAGCATGCGGGCAGTCGAAAAAGGCGATGCATGGTCTTAGGACCCTCGCCAGATCGGTCAACCCATTCGAGTGAACCCGACCCGTGCGCCACGTCACAAAACCGTGCATCGACAACAACTTGCGATCGCCTTGACACCTTTTAGGGCTGTGAGAGGCTGTCTGGGTCAGGTTCGGAGCCACCCATGCCCCTTGCATTTCGATATGGTCGTTTTTTCACCACTTCGCCAGCCAGGGACAGTAACTAGGGTCTAATAGTGTTACTAGGTAAACACCAGTAACCCCAAGCCCCTGTTGAACCTTTTTCCATCCGCTCCGCGATCAATACTCTAGCCACTGCAAGCCTTCCCTTGGTTCTACCCGGACCAAACCTTCGTGTGGTCGTCCCGAGCGCTGTCCCGTGGAAGTCGGATTTTCGGACCGGTTTCGGCCGAATCTCCGCCGCTGTCGGCAACTTGGTCAATGAGAGGCCTGCCAATAGTCGTTGATTGTTCGCCCGTTAACCAAGTCAAAAGCACTCCAAAGGGTTGAAGTGAAACGAAAAATCTGCGCTAATGGCCGAAAGTTGTGTGGAGCGCTATCTAGAGAAGGGTCCGCCGGAATCCGAAACTGCGATCACCTTAATCCAGGTCGGTTTTCCCATGCTCATCCTTCTCGAAAAAGCACTCACTAATGGACCTTGGTTCGTGGTCGCGCTCCTGGCGCTGTTGATCGCCTACGAGGCGGTTCGGGGGAAAAAGGGGTCATGAGTTTCGGACAAATGCCGCCCGGCTGGATCGCCGCAGGCGGGCTTACCGAGTTCAGCGGTGGCGCCGGGGTCAGCGGTCGTATGTTGGCCGCCGCCAAGTGCTACCTGGCGATTGCCGGTTACCGGATGGCGCAGACCGACGACACCGTGCTATCGACCTCAGACTTCCAGGCCGTTACCGGGCTCTCGAAGCCGATGATCTTTGAGGGCCTGACGATACTGGATTCGATGGAGCTGATTACAATCGACTCCCGGTTCGCAGCCAACACGAACGCCTACCGGGTCGGCGATTTAACGGCTGGCTTCCGCAAGGTGCCCCAGGACATCCTGGCCGAGTGCTTGCCGCTTATCCCCAATCGTGGGATTGGCGGGCTGGATGCGGTGAAACTCTACATTGCGCTGCTCTATTACCGGGACGAGGCTACGCACTCGGCCACGGTCTCCCACCAAAGCCTGCGCACCATTACCGGGATCCGCCCGGAGAACATCACAAAGGCCTACAGCGTCCTCCACACGGCGGGCTTGGTCGTAGTGGAACGGATGTCGTCCTGGTCGTCGAACGGCGGTCACCCGATGAACGTTTACCGATTGAAGGGGGACTTCGTCGGCAGGCGCGCTAGGGTCCTGCGACCCACAGAACAGCGGCGCAAGAGTCGGGCCACGGCTAAGGTGGCCCCGTGGGCTCAGTAAGCCGAATCCGCGCTATCCGTTGATGAGGGTCGTGATCCGGGCTTGCCAGGTCGCGGCCTCCTCAAAGTTTTTGTTGCCGTTGAAGGCGTCGGAATATCGCCGGAACAACACCCTCACGGTGGGGATATCCAGCCGGCGGAGCCGGAACGCCAGTTCGTTCCGAATGCGTGACCGGTGGCCCCAGGCGTTCGAGGTGTCGGTCCAGGTATGTTCCCAGGCGGCTACGTCGGCCAGGTCCACGATCAGGCGGCGACCGGTTACATCACGGAGCCAAAGTCGCCCCGAGGTCGCATCCAGGGCGAGGTTGTCGGAGGCATAGGTGGCGTTGAGCGGTGGCTCACCCTTGGCAAGGAAGGGGCGAGCCACAAGTGGCTGGGGCCGCCACCGCAAGCGGGTCAGCCCGCCGGTCATGAGCGCCGGCACGAAGGCCAGGATGGCCGAGACCGTGAACGGGGCGCCCAGGACCAGGAGCAGTCCAGTCACCAGCACCCAGGCCACCACCAAAACGGGGATAAAAGGCATGTCTTCGTCCTTAGTAGGTCAGGGCGACGTCCCCCCAAATTTGAGTAGCGCCCCGGTTTCGAGTTCAATCCCCCCACAAGAAGGAGATTGGACGTGAAGAAGCGTTTTTCCGAAGAGCAGATCATCGGCTTCCTGCGCGAGGCCGAGGCAGGCATGCCGGTCAAGGACCTATGTCGCAAGCACGGCTTCAGT